>NZ_JBDJOB010000012.1:0-121395 GCF_039674705.1 Stenotrophomonas sp. TWI169
GGGGCGGCGGCGTAAAAACCCTGCGGGCACGTCCGTTTCGCGCCGGCCGCCCCGGCCCCGGCCCGGCGTAACCGCCGACGGCCCCCCCGCCGGGCATGGCCGGGCGCTGCCGTCAGGCGTCCAGGGCCTGGCGCAGGGGCGCCAGGAATGCGTGCGCCCGCTGGGCCGCCTCTTCGGCCGAGGTTGCTTCGGCCAGTGCCGCGACCAGGGCGCTGCCCACCACCACACCGTCTGCCTCGCGCGCCATGGCCGCCGCACTGGCGGCATCGCGGATGCCGAAGCCGGCCACCACCGGGACCGTGGCCCGTTCACGCAGCGCCTGCAGGCGTACGCTGGCGGCCTCGCTGTCGAGGCGGTCGGACGCACCGGTGACACCGGCAAAACTGACGTAGTACAGGTAGCCCCGCGCCAGCGCGAGCAGTTTGTCCGCGCGTGCCGGGCTGGTGGTCGGGGAGGCAAGCAGGACCAGGGCCAGGCCTTCCGCATCAAAGGCCTGCTGGGCTTCGCCGGCTTCCTCCGGCGGCAGGTCGACCAGCAGCACGCCATCCACGCCGGCGCTCACCGCGGCCTTGGCGAATGCCGCGTAGCCATGGATCTCCACAGGATTGAGATAGCCCATCAGCACCACCGGCGTCTGCGCATCGCGCTGGCGGAACTGCGCTACCGCCTGCAGGACGTAACGGCTGCCTGCACCGCGCGCCAGCGCACGTTCGGAACTGCGCTGGATGGTCGGGCCGTCGGCCATCGGATCGGAGAACGGCACCCCCAGTTCGATCACATCGGCGCCCGCCTCAACCAGTGCATGCATGACCGGCACGGTTGCTTCCAGCAGAGGATCGCCAGCGGTGACGAAGGGAATCAGTGCCTTGCGCTGCTGTTCGCGCAGGCGCTGGAAACAGGCGTCGAGTCGGGATACGGGCATGTCAGATACATCCTTCGATCAGGTCAACGGCGCCGCTGGCGCCCCAATGCATTCTGGATACGGTGCCATCCACGATCTCCACGCGGATCGCCAGATCGGAACCGGGGTCCTGCCAGAGCAGGGATTCGCCGGCGTCGGCATCAACGCCCAGCGCAGCTGCGATGACGCCCCGCGGCATCTGCTGCAGCACCTGCGCACGCGGCATGTCCAGGCGCAGTCCGAACGGCCCGGGCTGGGTCACCACCAGGCCCGAATCGTCGATCGGAGCCAGGTCGAAACGCACCACGTTGCCGTCCTGCACCAGCATCGCCACGCCCTCGGGCAGCGTGCCGCGCTCGTAATAGTCGCAGCGCCCGGCCGTCGCCTCGGCGAGGCCAGCCGAGTGCCACTGCGCCTCGGCCTGCAGTTCGCTGAAAGGCTGGCCGATCAGCACCTCGCCGGCATGGTCCAGCGCGACCGAAGCCACCGTCGGCGCGGGCCCGTCATCTGCGACCTCCCCTGCTGCAGGCAACGGTGCATCCTCGATCGGGTGATGGGCGGCATCGTCGTCGTTGCTGGCCACCTGGCGGGCCGGGGCGATGGCCGCCGGAGACGTCGGCGCGGGCGCCAGCACCGGCGGATCGGGCGGCGTGCAGCCGCCCAGCCCCACTGCCAGTACCAGCGCGCCACCATGGCGCAGCATGGGACTCACAGCACCAGCCCTTCGCGTGCGGCGATGGTATGCACGTCCTTGTCGCCACGCCCGGACAGATTGCACAGCACGATCTGGTCGCGCGGACGCTCGCGCGCCAGCTTGATCGCCTGCGCCAGCGCGTGGCTGGACTCCAGCGCCGGCAGGATGCCCTCGGTGTGTGCCAGCAGATGGAACGCCTGCAGCGCTTCTTCGTCGGTGATGCCGAGATAGCGCGCGCGCCCGCTGTCGGCCAGGAACGCGTGCTCCGGGCCGACCCCCGGATAATCCAGGCCGGCCGACACCGAGTGGGTCTCGATGATCTGGCCGTCGTCGTCGCACAGCACGTAGGTGCGGTTGCCATGCAGCACGCCTGGACGCCCTGCCGCGATCGAGGCGGCATGGCGGCCTGTGTTGATACCGTCACCGGCCGCTTCGGCGCCGACGATCTCGACCTGGCGGTCGTTGAGGAAGGCATGGAACAGGCCGATCGCGTTGCTGCCACCGCCCACGCACGCCGTGATCGCATCCGGCAGCCGGCCGTACTCGGCCAGCATCTGTTCGCGCGCTTCGCGGCCGACGATGGCATTGAAATCGCGCACCATGCGCGGATACGGGTCCGGGCCCGCCACGGTGCCGATGATGTAGAAGGTGTCCTGCACGTTGGTCACCCAGTCGCGCATCGCTTCATTGAGCGCATCCTTCAGGGTCGCCGAACCGGAGGTGACCGGCACCACCGTCGCGCCGAGCAGCTTCATCCGGTAGACATTGATCTTCTGCCGCTCGATGTCGGTGGCGCCCATGTACACCACGCACTCCAGGCCCAGGCGTGCGGCAACGGTGGCGCTGGCGACGCCATGCTGGCCGGCGCCGGTCTCGGCGATGATGCGCGTCTTGCCCATCCGCGCCGCCAGCAGCGCCTGGCCGATGGTGTTGTTGATCTTGTGCGCGCCGGTGTGGTTCAGGTCCTCGCGCTTGAGCAGGATCTGTGCGCCGCCGACGTGGTCGCTCAGGCGCTGGGCATGATAGATCGGGCTCGGCCGGCCCACGTAATGAGCCAGATCGCGGTCGTAGGCCGCCTGGAACGCGGGGTCCTGGCGGGCCTGGTCATAGGCCTGGGCCAGCTCCTGCAGCGGACCGACCAGGGTTTCGGCGACAAAGCTGCCGCCATAGCGGCCGAAGTGGCCCTGGGCATCCGGGAAGGCGTGGTAGTCGGCAATGGGGGAGGCAGACATGGCAGGGACCGGTGATTCAGACAGGTGGATACTCTAGCGCACGGGTCATGACCGGAAAATGGATATTATCTGGCACATATCGTCAGGAAATCTCACATGAGCCGATCCCTGCTGCCGCCACTCAATGCCCTGCGCGCGTTCGAGGCCACCGCCCGTCTGGGCGGTGTGGGCCGCGCCGCGCAGGACCTGCATGTGACCCACGGTGCAGTCAGCCGGCAGCTGAAGCTGCTGGAGGATCATCTGGGCCTGGCCCTGTTCCAGCGCGCCGGGCGTGGCCTGCGCCTGACCGCATCGGGAACACTGTTGCAGGCGGCCTGCAGCGAAGCCTTCGCCGGCATCGAAGACTGCGTGCGCGAGCTGCGGCGGCCCGCGGCGTCGCCAGCGCTGGTACTGGGCTGCAGCGGCAGCGTGCTGGCGCGCTGGATGATTCCGCGCCTCCCCGCCCTGCAGGCCGCACTGCCCGGTGTGCGCCTGCAGTGGTCGGCACTGGACGGTAGCTTCACCGAGGCGCAGGCGGCACTGGATGCGGTCCTGCTGCTGGCGCAGGGGCCGTGGCCACGGGGCTGGCAGGTGCGCGAGCTGGCGCCCGAGCGGGTGGGCGTGGTGGTGGCACCGTCACATCCGGCGGCGCAGCGCCTGCGCCATGTGCCGCCCTCGGCACTGCTGCAGGAGACGCTGCTGCACACCAGCTCACGGCCACAGGCGTGGCCGACGTGGGCGCAGGCGCACGATCTCGACCCCGCCCGGCTGCGGCTGGGCACGGGTTTCGAACACCTTTACTACCTGCTGGAAGCGGCGGTGGCCGGGCTGGGTCCAGCGATCGCGCCGGAGCCGCTGGTCGCTGAGGATCTCGCGGCAGGCCGGCTGCTGGCCCCATGGGGTTTCGCCGCCACGGGCGGCTTCTGGGTCCTGGCGCGGCCGGAGGGCCAGGCCGACGCACGCGTCGACGCCCTGGCGGACTGGGTCGCGGCCCAGCTGAGGTAACGTGACGCCGCAGCCTCCCGGTCCTACTCCAGCACGGTGCAGTCGGCGCGGCGCACTTCCTCGACGAAGGTGCGCATCCTGTAGCCGTCCTTGATGCCCGGCTCCAGTTCAATGCCGCTGGAGACGTCGACGCCCCACGGAAGGGTCGCCAGCACCGCGTCGTACACATTGTCCGGGGTCAGACCGCCGGCCAGCAGGAATGGCCGATGCAACCCGGTCGGGATGCGGGTCCAGTCGAATGCAACACCGGTACCGCCACCGCCCCCCGGTGCATGGCTGTCGAACAGGAAGCCGGCCGCGCTCGGATAGCGCAGTTGCAGGGTACGCGCGTTGACTTCCTCACGCCCCCCCATCGCGACCGCCTTCAGGTAAGGCATGTTGAAGC
Source organism: Stenotrophomonas sp. TWI169 (assembly GCF_039674705.1). Taxonomy (NCBI): domain Bacteria; kingdom Pseudomonadati; phylum Pseudomonadota; class Gammaproteobacteria; order Lysobacterales; family Lysobacteraceae; genus Stenotrophomonas; species Stenotrophomonas sp. TWI169. Next base: position 4,197 of record NZ_JBDJOB010000012.1, read on the forward strand.
TGCGGCAGAAGCTCTCGTCCTCCTCGCCATGGAACTGCAGCAGGGTGGGCCGCACGGTGCGCAGCACTTCGCGCACCTCTTCCTTGCTGTTGTTGCGGAACAGCGCCACCACGTCGACCATCGGCGCGATCGCCTGGCGCATCGCGCGCGCTTCGGCGGGCGCAACCCGGCGGCTGCTCTCGCGGGCGAAGATGAAACCCACCGCATCCACGCCGAGCTCGCCGGCCAGGCGCACGTCGCCGGCACGGGTCATTCCACAGAACTTGATGCGTGTACGGTAGTAGGAGCGGCTCATAGCGTGACCTCGGCGGGCAGATGCCAGTTGTCGGGGTACAGCGGTCCAAGAAACACCAGGCCCTGCGGCGGTGCAGTGGGACCGGCTACGGTGCGATCCCTTCCGGCCAGCAGCTCGGCGATCCACTCCACCGGTTTCTCGCCGCTGCCGACCAGGATCAGCGAACCGACGATATTGCGAACCATGTGATGAAGGAATGCATTGCCCTGTACCGCCACCTCGATCACCTCGCCGTGGCGGCTGACCTGCAGTGACTGCAGCTCGCGCCGCGCATGCAGGGCCTGGCACTGGACCGAGCGGAACGCGCTGAAGTCGTTCTCACCCAGCAGCGCCTGCCCGGCCGTGTGCATCAGCGTTGCGTCCAGTGCACGACGCTCCCAGCTCAGCGTCTGCCGGTCCAGCGCCGGCCGTACTTCGCGATTGAGCAGCCGGTAACGGTAGCGGCGCGCCCGCGCTGAGAACCGCGCATGGAAATCCTCCGCCACCGGTACGCACCAGCGCACCGCGATCGAGCGCGGCAGGCGGGTGGTGGTACCCAGCATCCAGGCGCGCGGGTCGCGCACTACGTCGGTATCGAAATGCACGACCTGGCACTGGCCGTGCACGCCGGCGTCGGTTCGGCCAGCGCAGACCACCTGCAGCGGCGCGTCGGCCACCGAAGACAGGGCCTGCTCAAGACTGGCCTGGACGCTGGGACCGCCCTCTCCCAGGTTCTGCCAGCCTCTGAAATCGCTGCCGTCGTACTCGACGCCAAGCGCATAACGCATGTGCTACCTCGATGTTGCGGAGTGGACGACGCTCAGGCCGGATCGCGTTCCGACCAGACCGCCAGTTCATTGCCACCGGGTTCGACGAACTGGAAGCGGCTGCCGCCCGGGAAGGAGAACACCGGCCGCACCACCTCACCACCCGCCTGGCGCACGGCCATTTCGACCGGGGCCAGCTGATCGGCGTACAGCACCAGCAGCGGGGCGCCTTCGGTGGCGCGTTGCGGCTGGCCGCGGAAGAAGCCCCCCTGCAGGCGACCATCGTCGAAGGCGGTGTAGTCGCTGCCGTAATCGACGAACGACCAGCCGAACACCTTCTCGAAGAAGGCACGGCTGGCGGCCGGGTCGCGGGACGCGAACTCAACATAGTCGATGCGACGCTCGCGGGTCATGGCAGGGTCCTTGTCGAAGGTATCGGTCACGGCAGCCGGGCCAGCAGCTCGCGCGCCTGCGCCTGGCAGTCCGGGTCGCCCCCTTCGGCAACCTCCAGCAGCAGGGTACGCGCGGTCTGTGCGTCGCCCAGATCCAGGTAGGCGATCGCCAGCTCCAGGCGTTCCTGCCCAGCGCGGGGCGACCAGGTGTCGCCGGCATCCTCCACCGACGGGGCGTCGTTGTCCTGCAGATCGGCGGGCAGGTCGAACACGCCGCGGAAGTGCGGCTGCTGCTCGGCATGCAGCGCGTAGTCCGGGACCGAAACCCCGGAATCCGCTTCCTGGGCCGTCGGCCGGCCAACACCCCTCTCGTCCACCGGTTCGTCCCAGCGCGGCAGGTCGGTCACGGGTTCCGGCAACGGTGCCTCGTCCTTGCCATCGCCCGACGGCTGCTCGTCCGTGCCGCCCGATCCGTCTTCGGATCGGGCGTCGGCGATCGTCGCCCAGGCCGGCATCGCCGGCTCCTGGCGCCCGCTGTCGGCATCGGCGGTAGACCACGCAGACTGCTCGGCCAGCGTATCGAGCGCGGCACCGGCCGGCACGGCCGCCGCCAGAGCTGTGGCATCGTCTTCCTCGCGCAGCGGCGGCAGCGGCGATGGCTTGCGACGGCGCAGCAACCATGCGGCGCCTGCCAGCACCAGCAGCACCGGCAGTCCCAGCCAGTGCCACGGCGTTCCGGCGTCACGCGCGCCCGGCGCCTGTGCCAGCCGTTGCTGGGCCGCCGCCAGGTCGTTGTCCTTCATCGCGATCAGCGACTGCTGTTGTGCCTTCAGCGTTTCCAGTTCGGCCACACGCTGTTTCAGCTCGCCGATCTCGGCATCGCGGGTGGCGATGTCCTCGCGCGCCTGGCGAAGTTGTTCGTTGCCCAGCATGTCACCCTCGCTGCCGGCTCCGGTGCCGGTGGTTGTGCCCGCGTGCGCGGCGTCGGACGCCAGCGCCGGGGCGATCTCAAGTCGTGCCCCGGCCGCGGCGGCCGGAGAAGTGGCCCGCGCAGCGACCGCAGGTGCAGGAACGCCTGCCGGCTGCGGCACGGTACGCGCCTGCCGCCACTGCGCGGCGTGTTCGCGGACCAGGGCACCGGCTTCGGCCGCATCCACCGCCGCCAGCGCGTCACTGCCGGGCATGCGCAGTACCGCACCCTGTTTGAGCAGGTTGATGTTGCCCCGGATGAAGGCCTCGGGATTGGCACGCAGCAGCGCAATCATCGCCCGGTCGCGGCTGACCTGGTTGCCGCGGGCGACCGCGCTGGCGATCTGCGACAAGGTCTGCCCGCGCTGCACGGTAATGCTGCCATCGGCAGCCGGCGGCAACGACGGTGCAGCGGCAGCGCGCGGACGCACCGGTGCAGCCGCCGTGGTCGCACTGGCCGGCGTCCCGCCCTGTGCAGGCGCCGGTACCGCCGCCTCGGCGGGCGGATCGCGGGCGATGGTATTGGAGAGCGTGCCCGCCGGTGCGACGATTTCCGGTTCCGCCACGGCCAGCGCGCTGGAGGGCGCATCGATCAGGGCCGAATACTCGCGCACCAACCGCCCCTGCCCCCAGTCGGCCTCGACCAGGAAGCTCAGCGACGGCGTCTCCACCGGCATCTGCGAGGTGACCCGCACCACGGCCCGCCCCTGCGCATTGCGGGTCAGCTCGAACTGGAGCTCGCCCACCAGGCCGGTCGGCTGTTGCAGGCCGACACGTTCGAACGTGGCTGGCGATGCCAGCGCCACGCGCAGATTCTCCAGCTCCGAAGGATCGGCGGACACCACCGGAATCTCCGCCAGCAGCGGCTGACCGGGTCTGGACAGGACGCGGATGTCGCCCAGCCCCAGCGCGAACACCGGACTGCTGGCCAGAGCCAGCAGTGCGGCAGACAGATAGGTGAGCGGGCGCGATGCGCCCTTGGCCCGTTTATTCATGGGCGACACTATAAAGCGTGCGGACCGGGGTCCGCACGCACAGAGCAGCCCAGGGCGCCCGGGCTGTCGATCAACGCTGCTCGGCAGCGACCAGCTCTGCCAGCTGCACCGCGTTCAGGGCTGCGCCCTTGCGCACGTTGTCCGACACGATCCACAGATTGAGGCCACGCGGATGCGACAGATCCTCGCGGATGCGGCCGACGTACACCGCATCGGTGCCCGATGCGTGGGTGACCGGCGTCGGATAGCCGCCGGCTTCATGGCGGTCGACCACCTCGATGCCGGGCGACTGTTCAAGCAGCGCACGGGCCTCGGCCACGGTGACCTTGTCGCGGGTCTCGATCGCCACCGACTCGGAATGGCCGTAGAACACCGGCACGCGCACCGCGGTCGGGTTCACCAGGATGCTGTCGTCGCCCAGGATCTTGCGGGTTTCCCACACCAGCTTCATTTCTTCCTTGGTGAAGCCGTTGTCCTGGAAGTCGTCGATGTGCGGGATCAGGTTGAAGGCGATCTGCACCGGGAAACGCTGCGGATCGATCTCCTGGAAACTCAGCAGCTGGCCGGTCTGCTTGCCCAGCTCCTCCAGTGCGGAGCGTCCACCGCCGGACACCGACTGATAGGTGGAGACGTTGATGCGCTCGATGCCATAGCGACGATGCAGCGGCGCCAGCGCGACCAGCATCTGCATGGTCGAGCAGTTGGGGTTGGCGATGATGCCGCGCGGACGATTGCCGATCTGGTCCGGATTGACCTCCGATACCACCAGCGGCACGTCATCGTCGTAACGGAAGGCCGAGGAGTTGTCGATCACCACCGCACCGGCGGCGGCGAACTTCGGTGCGTACTCCTTGGAGACGCTGCCACCTGCGGAGAACAGGGCGATCTCCACACCCTTCGGATCGAAGCTCGCCAGGTCCTGGATCCTGACCTTCTCGCCGTTGAACTCGACCTCACCACCGGCCGAACGCTCGGAGGCAAGCAGGCTCAGGGTTCCGACCGGGAAACCGCGCTCGGCCAGGATGGCCAGCATGGTCTCGCCGACGGCGCCGGTGGCACCGACGATGGCGACATGGAAGCGGCGTTGTGCATTGCTCATGGGGGGAACTCTCAAGAAAACGGATGGGAAAAATTCACGCACGACAGCTGGGTTCGGGGAACCTCCTCGGACGGAACGCGCGGAGGCTCCCTATCGTTTCCCGTTTTTTTTGCCCAGGGCGGCACGTGCGGCCAGCGCCGCGTCGGCATTGATCGCGCTCGGCATGTGCGCCGGCCCGCCGGCCAGGCCGAGCGCGGCCAGCAGGTTGTCCACGGCCCGCTGCACCATCGCCGTACGCGTGGCCAGCGAAGCGCTGCCGATGTGCGGGGTCAGCACGACGTTGCGCAGCGCCAGCAGTTCCAGGCGTACGGCCGGCTCGCCTTCGTAGACGTCCAGCCCGGCAGCGGCCAGGCGCCCATGAGCCAGTGCATCGGCCAGCGCTGTTTCGTCGACCAGGCCTCCGCGCGCGATGTTCACCAGCGTGGCCGTCGGTTTCATCTTCGCCAGCGCAGCGGCGTCGATCAGGTGGTGCGAGGCCGGGGTGTAAGGCAGCACGAGCACCAGATGGTCGGACTGCGCCAGCAGCGTATCCAGATCGACATAAGCGGCACCGACTGCTGCTTCGGCATCTGCTGGCAGTCGCGAGCGGTTGTGGTACAGCACCTTCATGCCGAAACCATGCGCGCCGCGACGGGCGATGCCCTGGCCGATCCGCCCCATACCGAGAATGCCCAGGGTGCTGCCGTGGATGTCGGCACCGAGCATGGTCTGGAACGACCATTGCTGCCAGTGCCCTTCACGCAGCCAGCGTTCGGATTCGGTGATCCGGCGCGCGGCGGCCATCAGCAGTGCGAAGCCCAGATCGGCGGTGGTCTCGGTAAGCACGTCGGGGGTATTGCTGGCCAGGATGCCCGCCGCGCTGAGCGCGGTCACATCCAGGTTGTTGTAGCCCACGCCGACGTTGGCAACGACCTGCAGCCGCGAGGCATTGGCCAGCTCGGCCGCGCCGATACGCTCGTTGAGGGTGATGATCGCGCCATCGGCGCTGGCCAGTTGTGCGGCGATCTGCTCAGGCGACCACACGGTGACGGCGTCGGTGGTGCGCAGCTGCACGCGATCACGCAGCGGCGCGATGGCCGCCTCGATCAGCGGCTGGCTCACCCACACCGTCGGCCGCGTTTCAGCCATCGACCTGCCCGGGAATGCGGGGCGTGATGGTGCCGACATCGCCGCATTGCGCGCGGTGACGCAATGCCTGGTCCATCAGCACCAGCGCCACCATCGCTTCGGCGATCGGCGTGGCGCGGATGCCGACGCAGGGATCATGGCGGCCAGTGGTGACCACTTCGACCACGTTGCCGGCGGTGTCCAGCGATGGGCCCGGCAGGCGCAGGCTGGAGGTCGGCTTCAACACCATCGACGCAACCACCGGCTGGCCGGTGGAAATGCCGCCCAGGATGCCGCCCGCGTGATTGCTGGCGAAACCCTGCGGGGTCAGCAGGTCACGGTGTTCAGTGCCCTTCTGGGCCGCGCTGGCGAACCCGTCGCCGATCTCCACGCCCTTGACCGCGTTTATACTCATCAGCGCCGCCGCAAGCTCGCCATCGAGCTTGCCGTAGATCGGCTCGCCCCAGCCCGGGGGCACGTTGTCGGCAACCACGTCCACGCGCGCGCCGACCGAATCGCCGGACTTGCGCAGCGCATCCATGTACGCCTCCAGCTCCGGCACCTGCGCGGCGTGCGGCCAGAAGAACGGATTGTCTTCCACCGCCGACCAGTCGAAACCTGCAGGAGTGATCCCGCCCAGCTGCGACAGATACCCGCGCACGGTGACGCCGAAGCGCTCGGCCAGCCACTTCTTGGCGACCACGCCCGCGGCCACGCGCATGGTGGTCTCGCGCGCCGAGGAACGGCCACCGCCCCGCGGATCGCGGATGCCGTACTTGTGCCAGTAGCTGTAGTCGGCATGGCCCGGCCGGAACTGCTGGCCGATGTTCGCGTAGTCCTTGCTGCGCTGATCGGTGTTGCGGATCAGCAGCGCGATCGGCGTGCCGGTGGTCAGGCCCTCGTACACGCCGGACAGGATCTCGACCTCGTCGGCCTCGCGCCGCGCCGACGTGTGCCGGCTCTTGCCGGTGGCACGGCGCTGCAGATCGTGGGCAAATTCGGCCGCATCCAGCGCCAGCCCGGGCGGACAGCCATCGATCACGCAGCCGATGGCCGGCCCGTGCGACTCGCCGAACGTGGTGACGGTGAACAGCTTGCCGAACGAATTGGAGCTCACGGCCGTTGCGCCGCCAGTTCGGTGATGCGGGCGCTGTGGGCGATCAGCTCGCGGCATTCGACCGCGAAAATGCCCATCTGCCCGACCTTGAACTCGATCCAGGCGAAGTCCACTTCCGGCAGCAGCTTGACCAGGTGCTGCTCGGACTCGCCCACTTCGCAGATCAGCAGGCCGTCCTCGCTCAGGTGCAGCGGCGCATCGCGCAGGATCTTCAGCACCAGGTCCAGGCCGTCATCGCCGGCACGCAGGCCCATTTCCGGCTCGTAGGAATATTCCTGCGGCAGGGCATCGGTCTCGTCGTTGGTGACGTACGGCGGGTTGGTGACGATCAGGTCGTAATGGCGGCCGATCAGGCCACTGAACAGGTCGGACTTGATCAGCGTGACGTTGTGCGCCTGCAGGCGCTCCTTGTTCTCTTCGGCCAGCGACAGCGCGTCGTCGCTCAGGTCCACGCCGTCCACCTCCCAGTTCGGGTAATAGTGGCCCATGGCGATGGCGATGCAGCCCGAACCCGTGCACAGATCCAGCGCGCGGCTGACGTCGCGGCCGGCCAGCCATGGTTCGAAACCACACTCGATCAGCTCGGCGATCGGCGAACGCGGCACCAGGGCGCGCGCGTCGCTCTTGAAGCTCAGGCCGGCGAACCACGCCTCGCCGGTCAGGTAGGCGGCCGGAATACGTTCGTCGATGCGGCGCTGGAACAGCTCCAGCACCCGCACCTTCTCCTCCTGCAGCAACCGCGCCTGGCCATACGCCGGGCCCAGGTCATGCGGCAGGTGCAGGCTGTGCAGCACCAGTTGGGTCGCCTCGTCCAGGGCGTTGTCGTAGCTGTGCCCGAAGGTCAGCCCGGCGGCGTTGAAACGGCTGGTGCCGTAGCGGATCAGGTCGATGATCGTGTGGAGTTCGGCGGCCGTTTCAGCGGTCATGGCGGTACTGCGGGCAAAGTGGCCCCCGATTATAGGGGCTGGCGCCTGCGCCGGCATCCGTTGCGACGGAAACGATCAGGCCGCAGCCGGTATGATGGGGACCACTTCGCGCGGGGGCTCCCATGTTCAATCGCAACGTCGGCATCATCCTGCTTATCGCCCTGGCGGCGGGCCTGGGCCTGCTCGCCGCGCAGCAGGTCTTTGCTCCGAAGCCCCCGGCCGGCCAGCCGGCCACCGAAGCGATCACCCTGTACCCGCAGCCGCGCGAGCTGCCCGACTTCAACCTGGCCCAGTCCGATGGCACGCGGCTCATTCCGGGCGAGTTGAAGGGCCATTGGACCCTGGTGTTCCTGGGGTTCACCTTCTGCCCCGACGTGTGCCCGACCACCCTGGCCGAACTGGCCGGTGCGCAGCAGCAGTGGGAAGCACTGCCCGACGGGCTGCGTCCGCGGGTGCTGTTCGTCTCCGTCGATCCCGAGCGCGACAGCGCCACCCGCCTTGGCGAGTACGCGCACGGCTTCCACAAGGACACCCTGGCGGCCACCGCCGACGTCCCTTCGCTGGAACGCTTCGCCACCGCACTGGGCTTCGTGTTCCAGAAGGTGCCGGGCAAGCATTTCGATGAGAATCCCGAGGATTACACCGTCGAGCACTCGGCCAGCCTGGCCGTGCTCGATCCGCAGGGCCGGCTCGCCGGCCTGGTGCGCCCCCCGTTCAACGCGCCGGCGATCGCCCGCGACCTGCAGAAGCTGACCGAGAAAACCGCCCCATGAGCCTCACCACCGCCCTGACATACGCCCTGCCCCATCGCCTGTTGTCCTCGATGGCGCGCTCGCTGGCGTACTCGGACAACCCGCGCGTGTCGCGCTGGCTGATCGACACCGTCAGCCGCAGGTTCAACGTCAATCTGGACGAAGCCGCCAACCCCGACCCGCGCAGTTACGCCACCTTCAACCAGTTCTTCACCCGTGCGCTGAAACCGGGCGCACGCGTGGCCGATGCCGATCCGCGCACCCTGGTGATGCCGGCCGACGGCCGTGTCAGCCAGCTCGGCAACATCGAGGCCGGCCGCATCTTCCAGGCCAAGGGCCAGTCGTTCACCGCCGCCGAGCTGCTGGGCAGCGCCGAGGACGCCAAGCCGTTCAACGACGGCCTGTACGCGACCGTTTACCTGTCCCCGCGCGACTACCACCGTGTGCACATGCCCTGGACCGGCACCCTGCGCGAGACCGTGCATGTGCCAGGCCGCCTTTTCAGCGTGGGTCCGGCCGCCGTGGCAGGCGTGCCACGCCTGTTCGCACGCAACGAGCGCCTGGTCTGCCATTTCGATACCAGCTTCGGCCCGATGGTGAGCGTGATGGTCGGCGCGCTGCTGGTCTCCGGCGTGGAGACAGTGTGGAGCGGCGAGGAGATCCCTCAGTACGGTGACCGCATCACCCGCAAGGACTATCGCGGCCAAGGCATCCGCCTGGAGCGCTTCGCGGAGATGGCACGCTTCAACTATGGCTCGACCGTGGTCGTGCTGCTGCCGCCGGGCGTGGCGGAGTTCGCTCCACACCTGGCGGCGGAGTCACCGGTGCAGCTCGGCCAGGCCCTGGCCACGCTGCGCTGACAATCCCGCCACCGGGTTGCTGCGCAGCGCCGGGCACGCGCCCGGCACTACGCACAGGCCCCTACTGCAGGGTGGGGGCCGGGCCGACGTCCATGCCGTCGTAGTCTTCCACACCCATCTGCGCTGCCAGCGCTGCCAGCTCCTGGTTGCGGCGATCCAGCGACGCTTCGTCGTGGACCTCCACGCGCTCCACATGCAGCACGTGGAACGGCGCGTCCCCGTCGTCCGGCTCCTGCTCGAACACCTCCACCAGGGTGTAGCCCTGCGCCTGCAGATGCGCGGCCAGTGCCTGCAGCGGCTCGGCAGTGGAATGCACGAAGAAATAGCCCCACAGCAGCGGGCCGCTGATGTCCCAGTCGGTGTTTTCGCGCAGATTGGCGAACAGGTTGCGGGTTGCTTCAAGGTCCATGGCAGTTCCAGAGGTCGTGGAGATTACTTTTCGCAGCCCTGCAGCTTCAGCACCTGGCCGTGGCGCAGGCTGTAGGCCGGTGCCTTCAGACCGTTGGCGCGTGCCAGCGTCGGCACGTCGCACTGGAACTTGGCCGCGATGCGGCCCAGCGTCTCGCCGCGGCCGACCTTGTAGCTGCGTGCCGGCTTCGGTCGCGCGGCCGGTGCCGGCCGAGGCGCGGCCACTGCCGCCACCGGTGCGGTCGGTACGCTGGTCGAACTGGCTGCATCGGCCACCGGCACCACGCCGCCCACCGCCACGCTGCCGGTGTAGCTGGCAGCGCTTGGCCGCACGATGGCGGCATTGAGGTCGGCCGTGATCAGGGTGCGCGCCAGGTCGGCACGCGGTCCGCTCACGCAGTTGCGCTGATACAGGCTCGCGATGCGGGTGGTTGCGTTGATCAGGGTGCCGGCCGGAATCCAGCCATCAGCCTCATAACGCGGATTGAGGTTGCGCAGCGCACGCATGTAGCCATCACGGGTGCCGTGGCTGCCCAGGCAGATCGTCAGCTCGTAGATGGTGGTCGAGCGCGCCAGGCGCAGGGTGGCCGGCTGCGCGCTGATCTTCGGGAACTCCACGCCGTACTGCTGGGGGTGCAGGAAGATCCACGCCGCAGCGATCACCATCGGCACGTAATCCTTGGTTTCACCGGGGAACTGGTTGTAGACACGGTCGACCCAGAAGCTCTGCCCCGGATTCTCGCGCGCCACGCGCAGGGCGCGCCCTTCACCCCCGTTGTACCCGGCCAGCGACAACTCGATGTTGTTGTTGAGCTCGCGCATGCGCTCGTTGAGATAGGTCGCACTGGCTTCAGCAGCGCTGTGGGCATCGAAGCGGGTATCGAACCCGGTGCCGTCCGGACCGAGGCCGAAACGCCGCCCGGTGGCCGGCATGAACTGCATCAGGCCGGCGGCGCCAGCGCGCGAGGACGCATGCACGCGGCCATTGGATTCCTTGGCCATGATGCCGAACAGGAGCGCTTCGGGCAGGCCGCGCTTCTCCCACTCCGGCCACATCACGGCACGCAGGTTCTGGTAGTTCTCGTAGCTGGTCAGCAGCGCCGGACGCATGTCGGTCAGCCAGCGGCGGATGCCGGCCTGGACGGCCGGGTTGTACTCGACCATGTTGTCGAAGGCGTGCCGCTTGTCGTTGAGCAGTGCCGCTGCGCGTGCGGCTTCCGGCACGTCGGCGGTCAACGGACCGATATGGTCGGGGTCGGCTTCCAGCCGCTCGGCGGGCAGTTCACCGCCCTCGTCTTCCGCGGCCGCATCGGCATCGCGCTTGAGCAGGCGCTTGTAGGTGGCCAGCATGTTGCTCATCTGGCAACCCTTCTGCTTCACGCACTCACTGATGACATCCTCCATGTCCTCCAGCGCCGCGTCGGCCTCGTTGCTGCCCTTGGGGTCGGCGTTGGCCACCAGCAGCAGCGCATCGCTGTAACGCTTCTCGGCAGCCGTCATGCGCTGCTGCAGGGCATCTACCTTCACTTTGTCCCGGGCGGAAACCCGCTGGGCGTGGGCATCGGGGGCCAGGGAAACCAGGCCAGCCAGGGCCAGCAACGGCCAGGTGCGGGAAATCAGGACAGGAACGGGCATTTTTGGCACTGTGTGCGAAACAGGCAGGCAGAGTAGCGGCGCCGCCAAGGTCGGGGCAAGCCGACCTTCGGGCCGTCATCGCTGCCGGTTAACATTGGGCGCATTCACCACAAGGGCTGGACCATGGATCCGATTCTGCTCGGCAAAGGCATCACCGACGATGTGGCCGTCACCCTGCTGCCGAAACTCGGCAACCGCCACGGGCTGGTGGCGGGCGCCACCGGCACCGGCAAGACCGTGACCCTGATGACCCTGGCCGAAGGATTCTCGCGGCTCGGGGTTCCGGTGTTCCTCGCTGACGTGAAGGGCGATGTGTCCGGCCTGGCCGTGCCCGGCACGGGCAGCGAAGCGCTGCTGAAGCGCGCCGCGGACATCGGCGTGGCCGACTATGCGCCGGCGGGCAGCCCGGCCATCTTCTGGGACCTGTACGGAAAACTCGGCCACCCGGTGCGCACCACCGTCAGCGAGATGGGGCCGACCCTGCTCGCGCGCATCCTCGAATTGAATGACACCCAGGCCGGCGTGCTGGACATCGTGTTCAAGCTGGCCGACGACCGCGGCCTGCTGTTGCTGGACATGGATGATCTGCGGGCCCTGCTCGGCCTGGTCGCCGAAGAGCGCAAGGACATTTCCACCGAGTACGGACTGGTCAGCGCGCAGTCGATCGCAGCGATCCAGCGTGCCGTGCTGCGGCTGGCGCAGGACGGCGGTGAGAACTTCTTCGGCGAGCCGGCACTGGAACTGGCCGACATCATGCGGGTCAATCACGACGGCCGCGGTGTGATCGGCATCCTCGCCGCCGACCAGCTGGTGCTCAAGCCCAAGCTGTACTCGACCTTCCTGCTCTGGCTGCTGTCGGAACTGTTCGAACAACTGCCGGAAGTGGGCGACCTCGACAAGCCCAAGCTGGTGTTCATCTTCGACGAGGCCCACCTGCTGTTCGACGATGCGCCTTCCTCGCTGGTGCAGCGCATCGAGCAGGTGGTGCGGCTGATCCGCTCCAAGGGCGTGGGCGTGTACTTCTGCTCGCAGTTCCCCGACGACGTGCCCTCCAACATCCTGGGCCAGCTCGGCAACCGCGTGCAGCACGCGCTGCGGGCCTTCACGCCGCGCGACCAGAAGGCGGTCAGGACCGCCGCCGAAACCTTCGTGCCGAACCCGAAGCTGGATGTCGCCAAGGTGCTGAGCCAGCTCGGCACCGGTGAAGCACTGGTTTCCACGTTGCAGGACAAGGGCGTGCCGATGCCGGTCCAGCAGACGATGATCGCGCCGCCCCGCTGCCGGATGGGGCCGGTCACCGAGGCCGAGCGCGCACAGGTGCGTGCCGGCAGCCCGGTCGGCAGCCGCTACGACACGGCGGTCAACCGTGAATCGGCCGCCGAGCTGCTGGCCCAGCGGGCGCAGAAGAGCGTGGAGCAGGCCCAGACCCCGGCCGCGCGCAGCCGCGAGCAGGACGAGGCACAGGAAGGTGGATTCGGCCAGGCGATCAAGGATGCGATCTTCGGCACCAAGCGTCGCCAGGGCATGATTGAAACCATGGCCAAGCAGACCACGCGCACGGTCGGGACCAAGCTGGGCAACCAGATCGTGCGCGGCATCCTGGGCGGCATCTTCGGCGGCAAGCGCTGAGGCCCTTTCGTATTCCTGAGAAGAAGCTGTATTACATGTCCCGTTGGCGTCCGCCCGCAGAGAAAAGCACCGCCCTGATCACCGCCGCCGGCCACGCCCGGCTGAAAGCCGAGCTGGACGACCTGTGGCGGGTACGCCGGCCCGAGGTGGTGAAGGCGCTGGCCGCTGCCGCCGCCGAGGGCGACCGCTCGGAGAACGCCGAGTACACCTACCGCAAGAAGCAGTTGGGTGAAATCGACCGCCGCGTGCGCTACCTGACCAAGCGGCTCGAATCGCTGCGTGTGGTCGATACCACGCCGACCGATCCACAAGCGGTGTTCTTCGGTGCATGGATCGAACTGGAGAACATCGACAGTGGTGAGACCAGCCGTTACCGCATCGTTGGGCCGGATGAAACCGACGCCGGCCTGGGCTGGATCAGCATCGACTCGCCGCTGGCGCGGGCCGTGCTGAAGAAGCGCCTGGACGATGAATTCTCGGTGGAACTGCCGGGCGGCCGGTTCACTTTCGCGGTGATCAGCGTCGAGTACCCGTCTTCGTAACACCGAGCCCTCCCGGCGTTGCTGTCAATCCAGCGCCGGGCATGGCCCGGCGCTACCGGGGCAAGAGCGGCGGCGGGTACAGGCGGCCCTGCCGCAGCGGGCGGAAGTAGTCGGCGTTGCCATGGAAGGCGGCGTCCTGCTGCGGGTGCCAGCCGGGGATTCCGGCCAGTGGCAGCGGGCGCAGCTGCAGCGGATCGGTCACCGTCGCGCCCTGCTCGATCGCCCGGGCCACGGTCTCGATGCAGGCACCCTCATCATCGCCGCGCACCACCACGCACTTGCCGACCAGCAGGCGCCCCGGCAGCAACGCCTGTTCCATCAGTGCATGGCCGAACACCGCGGCGATGGTGATGCGACCGGCCTGCCAGTGCGGCGGCGCGAACAGCATCGGCCAGTCGTGGGCGTCCCACGCAGCGATCAGCGCATCGTCCTGGACGCACACGATCACGCCGGTCTCGTCGAACTGGGTCAGCGCCGCCTGCGCGCGATTGCGTTGACCGGTTGGCATCGTGGCGACATGCAGGCATTGCCGCCTGTTGAGCACGTGCTTCAGCTGCGGGTGACACGCCCACACCAGTGCATTGAACAGATCGTGCCAGCTCGCCGCACGGGTGGCGATACGCCCCTGCGCGATGCGCACTTCGTAGTGCAGGCCATCGGCCAGCAACGCCGCATCCTGCTCGACCAGTCGCCGCCCGCGCAACGCCAGCCGCGCATCCAGCTCGGCAACGGTCGGCCAGCGGTCGCCGGACAGAAGATCGCGGAAGGCACGCACCCGGGCAAACAGCGGATGATCGAACACCGCCGGGTCCACCGCCGCGCGCGGCGGCGGCACGAATCGCCGAGGGCTGCCAGCGTGGCCGGCAGCACCCTCGGCCATGATCAGAGCACCTTCAGGTCGAAGGCCGGGCGCGTGGTCGGCGGCAGCGCGTCGCCATACAGATCGTGTTCGTCGCTCTCGGTGATTTCCACGTTGATGAATTCGCCTACGCGCAGCGGCACCTGGTCGGCATTCTGGATATGCACCAGTCCATCGATTTCCGGTGCATCGGCCCTGGAACGGGCCACGGCGATGTCACCTTCGATGGCATCGACCAGGCACTGCTGCACCGTGCCGATCTTGGCCTCCAGACGTGCGGCCGAGATCTGTGCCTGCTTTTCCATGAAGCGCGCCAGGCGCTCCTGCTTCACCTCTTCCGGGACAGGGTCCGGAAGAGCGTTGGCGGTAGCACCCTCGACCGGCGAATACGCGAACGCACCCACGCGGTCCAGCTGCGCCTCATCGAGGAACGACAGCAGCTCCTCGAACTCCGCTTCGGTCTCGCCCGGGAAACCGACGATGAAGGTCGAACGCACGGTGATGTCCGGCGCGATGCGACGCCAGTTCTGCACGCGCTCCAGCGTCTTCTCCACCGCACCGGGGCGCTTCATCAGTCGCAGGATACGCGGGCTGGCGTGCTGGAACGGAATGTCCAGGTACGGCAGGATGCGGTTCTCGGCCATCAGCGGCACCACGTCATCCACGTGCGGGTACGGGTACACGTAGTGCATGCGCACCCACGCGTCCAGCTCGGACAGGCCCTCGCACAGCGCCTTCAGGCGGGTCTGGTAGGCCTTGTCGCGCCACATCTTCTCGGCGTACTTCACGTCCACGCCGTAAGCGGAGGTGTCCTGCGATACCACCAGCAGCTCACGCACACCGCCCCGGACCAGGCGCTCGGCTTCGCGCAGCACTTCATCGACCGGGCGCGAGACCAGCTTGCCGCGCATCGACGGAATGATGCAGAAACTGCACGCGTGGTTGCAGCCTTCGGAAATCTTCAGATAGGCGTAGTGGCGCGGGGTCAGCTTGATGCCGTAGTCGGGCACCAGGTCCACGAACGGATCATGCCGGGGCGGTAGCGCCTCATGCACCGCCTCCATCACGCTCTGGTAGTCCTGCGGGCCGGACACCGCCAGCACGTTCGGGTACGCCTCACGGATCTGTTCGGGGCGCTTGCCCAGGCAGCCGGTGACGATGACCTTGCCGTTCTGGTTCATCGCCTCGCCGATGGCGTCCAGCGACTCCGTCACCGCCGAGTCGATGAAGCCGCAGGTGTTGACCACCACCACGTCGGCCGAGTCATAGGACGGGACGATGTCGTATCCCTCCGACCGCAGCTGGGTCAGGATGCGCTCGGAATCGACAAGGGCCTTCGGGCAGCCAAGGCTGACGAAGCCGACTTTGGGGTTCAGCTGGGACATGGAATCGCGGGACTCTGGGGGCCTGGGCCCCTGCCGGAGTGGCAGGGGTTCCTGGGGGCCGGGGCCTGAAAGGGCGCCAGTATACCGGGGTTGAGGGCCGCGCTCTGAACGGCCCCGGGGTGTACTGAGGGGAGCGCCCCGGATTCTGCCCCACGTGCCATCTCCATCAGCGGGGTACCCGTGAACGCGTCAAGGCCCCCGGCGGCTTGAGCTGGAGCTCCGGCTCGACCCGGCGGAACGCGCTGCGAAGGCTCGACGCTCACGGAGCGGCAATCGTCTCACGGTCCACCGTCGCCACGGCCGCACGGGAGCGTTGATTGCGACATCAATAGACGTTGATTGGTCCGTTGTTTGTTGGGCCCGCGTATTCATCGCTCGCGGAGGTCATGCAGCGCCTGTAGATTTCCCTGCCAACGAATTCTCGAAACGAGCAGTTACCACCGAATTGAAATTGACTCCGATTGGCGCACTCCCACTGGGCGCCAATGCAAAGACGTAGTACCCCGCCTTGGGCTGCGTCATGTCGCTGGAGGCTGGATTCGAATCCTCCGCCGGATCTGAATCACCCTCACAGGACCAACCAACGACGGCCGACTCGCCAGATATCACGGTTTCGCCATGGCGCGCCTTGGAGTTCATGACTTCGCAGGCGGCCTGGTGGTAGAGCTTTGTGGCTTCATTCTGATCATCGTAACGATATACAAAACCGCCCTTTCCATCCTTGAAAAGGCGCACCTGGACAGCCACGTCGCCGCCTTCGAAATCAGAAAGGCGCACCGTCCGCTCAACCCACTGCCTGCCATCCGATGACGCCATCTGGCGGTCCTGGTACGACGATTGGTTGGCCATAGCCACCGTGTGCATTGTTGCCATCCCCAATGCACACAGAAGGCGGAATTCCTTTTTCATTTCACGAAACTCCATTTATCGGGCGCCTGCGCCTTCACGCCGCGCCCCGGAAACATGCCGAGTTATGATCAGCCCCATATCGCCCCTCCAGACTGGAGTTCCGCGAACGAAATGCTATCTGCTCGCCCTCTTGGCTTCAGCAGGTGCTTTACTGAATCTACTGTCAGAGCCAGGCCGGATCAGATGTCAGAATCCCTGGCAGGATCGTCCGCGACGCATTCGGTCAAGTCGCGATCCGACGTCGCTCGATGCATCAGCCGCCCGATCACGCACAGCCGCAGACGCCGCGCTAACCCGCCCAGCGCCGACAATGCAGGCCTGTCCACTGCTATGAGGAACCCGACGATGTCCGAATGGATCACCCTGGATACGCATCATGGCCCGGTCCGGGCCTGGCAGGCCCTGCCGGCGGGCACGCCGCGTGGCGGCCTGGTGGTCGTGCAGGAGATCTTCGGCGCCAATCCGCACATCCGTGGCGTGGCCGAGCGCTTCGCCGCCGAAGGCTATGCCGTGCTGGCGCCGTCGTTCTTCGACCTGGTCGATGGCCCGGACGCCGACCCCGATGCCCTGCCCTATGACCCTGAAGGGGTGAAACAGGGCCTGGAACGGGTAAGTGCGCTGGGCATTGAACGGGCACTGGAAGTGGTGCGCGCCGCAGCAACCCGGCTTGCCCCCTTCGGCAAGGTCGGCACGGTCGGCTACTGCTGGGGCGGAACGGTGGCGATGCTGTCCGCGCTGCGCCTCGGCCTGCCCTCGGTGAGCTATTACGGCGCACGCAACGTGCAGTATCTGGACGAGACACCGAAGGCGCCGGTGATCTTCCACTTCGGCGCGCAGGACCGCAGCATCCCACCTGAGGCCGTGGAGGCGCATCGCCAGAAGCTGCCGCAGATGGCGACCTATGTCTACCCGGCCGACCATGCCTTCAACCGCGAGGTCGGACATGCGTATGATCCAGACAGCGCCACCCTGGCGCTGCAACGCACCCTGGACTTCTTCACGGAGCATCTTGGATGAGCGATTTCGAACTTGATTCCCGCCTGGCCACCGACAGCGTTCTGGTGGCGCAAGGCCCGCTGTCGCAAGTGCGGTTGATGAACGACGAACGGTTTCCCTGGCTGATCCTGGTGCCGCGTCTGGCCGGGGTAACGGAGTGGATAGAACTGGACGGCGACCAGCAGGACAAGCTGCGCACCGAACTCAACCGCGCCTGCAAGGCCCTGAAGGGCTCCGACGGGGTGGAGAAGATCAACATCGGCGCATTGGGCAACATCGTGCGCCAGCTGCATTTCCACGTGATCGGCCGCCACGACGGCGATCCGGCGTGGCCGGGACCGGTGTGGGGCAGCGGTCCTGCGCACCGCTACGAACCGGACGCGCTGCAGCAGCATGTCGCCTACTGGAAGGAACGGCTAGGATATCCGGCCCACTCCTGAGACCGTGCCGACACGATGCGATTCAACCTCGTCGCCGCCATCCTGCTGATCCTGATCGGGCTGTTCATGCTTGCCAGCAACCTGGGCTGGACGCACCTGAACCTGTCCAAGCTGCTGCTGACCTGGTGGCCGGTGGCCCTGGTCGGCGTCGGCATCGCCATGCTGTTCGGCCGCGGCAAATAAGCGAAGGCGGCGCAAGCGCCGCCTTCGATCGAGCGACGCCGGGCATGACCCGGCGCTACCGGTCCGTCAGGTGCGCGGCAGGGTGACGCCGGTCTGGCCCTGGTACTTGCCACCACGGTCCTTGTAGGACGTTTCGCAGATATCATCGGCCGCCGCCTGGAAGAACAGCATCTGGGCCACGCCTTCGTTGGCGTAGATGCGCGCCGGCAGCGGCGTGGTGTTGCTGAACTCGAGGGTCACATGGCCTTCCCACTCCGGCTCGAGCGGAGTGACGTTGACGATGATGCCGCAACGCGCGTAGGTGCTCTTGCCCAGGCACACCACGAGGGTGTCGCGCGGAATGCGGAAATACTCCACGGTACGCGCCAGCGCGAAGCTGTTGGGCGGGATGATGCATTCGTCGGCGGTGATGTCGACGAAGCTGCCCGAATCGAAGTGCTTCGGGTCCACGATGGTCGAGTTGATGTTGGTGAACACCTTGAACTCGCGCGAGCAACGCACGTCGTAGCCGTAGCTGGAGGTACCGTAGCTGACGATGCGCTGGCCGTTGACCTGCTTCACCTGCCCGGCCTCGAACGGCTCGATCATGCCGTGCTGTTCGGACATGCGGCGGATCCAACGGTCACTCTTGATGCTCATGCTCTGTCCTGGGTGCGAGGGGGCGCGAGGATTCTAGCAGGGGGCCGGGCGCCACCGCCCTCCCCGCCCGGTCCCTACAGCAGCGACGACAGGATCGGGATCGAGGCACGCGGGCGCTTGCCCACTTCCTCGATGAGCCGCTGCGCGGCGTGGCGATAGGCCTGGGCCGGCAGGGAATCCGGCTGCGCGGCGGTGATCGGTGTGCCTGCGTCACCCTGCTCACGGATGCCGATCTGCAACGGCAGCGATCCCAGCAGCGGCACGCCGTACTGCGCCGCCATGCGCTCCCCGCCGCCCTCGCCGAACAGGTGCTCGACGTGGCCGCACTGGCTGCAGGTATGTACCGCCATGTTCTCGACGATGCCCAGCACCGGCACTTCGACCTTCTCGAACATCTTCAGTGCCTTCTTCGCATCCAGCGTGGCGATGTCCTGCGGCGTGGTGACGATCACCGCACCGGCCAGCGGAATCTTCTGGGTCAGCGTCAGCTGGATGTCACCGGTGCCGGGCGGCAGGTCGATCAACAGGAAGTCGAGGTCGTCCCACAGGGTGTCGTTGAACAGCTGGGTCATTGCCGAGGTCGCCATCGGCCCACGCCAGATCATCGGCGTGTCTTCCTCGATCAGGTAACCGATCGACATGGTGTCCACGCCGAAGGCACGCAGCGGTTCGATGCTCTTGTTGTCCGGGCTTTCCGGGCGGCCGGACAGGCCCAGCATGGCGGGAACGCTGGGGCCGTAGATGTCCGCATCGAGCACGCCCACCCGCGCGCCCAGCTGCTGCAGCGCCACCGCCAGATTGACGGCCGTGGTGGACTTGCCGACACCGCCCTTGCCCGAGCCCACCGCGATCACGTTGCGGATGCGCGCGTGCGGTGCCAGCCCCTTCTGCACCTGGCTTGCATGGGGACGACGGGTCGGACTGTTCACTGCGGGCTCCGGCGGAAAGTCAGGAAGGAGAACCCGACATCATACCGCCGGAGCCTCAAGGACCGGCGCGCAGGATCGCGTTGGTCGAAGATGTGGGCGCCGCGGAGAATTTTCGCTCCCTGTTCACCCCAGCCCCCCCCCCGTTAAGGAAGCAGACACGATTTGCGAAGGAACAGAAAAACCAGTTGAATCAATACACTGCGCGGTTTTCGACACGCCTTGATACGTTCCGACAGGAAATCGACCACAGAAAGATGACTGCGTTGTGAACGTTTGACACGCTTGGTTAATGGCGTGTTAATCTCGAGTCACTGGCTTGTGAAGCCGGTACCAGAACCGGGCGGCGGCACGCTGCCGATACCGGGGTAGGGGCACACGGAGACGCCCGCAAGGTCATGTCCCCGGTGTACGACGCAATCATTCGATTCAAGGGGATTTCAGATGATCAATCGCAAGTCGCTCGGCAGGAACCCGCTGAGCTTCGCCCTCGCCTCTGCCGTGCTGCTCGCCGCAGCCGCCCCGGCGATTGCCCAGGATGCGTCGGGCTCGACGCAGACGACACAGGACACGCCGCAGGAAGCGCCGAAGTCCAAGGCGACCAATCTGGACACAGTGACCGTCACCGGTTCGCGCATCAGTCGCGACGTGTTCAACTCGGTTTCGCCGGTGCAGGTCGTGACCCGTGAGGAGACCACCCTGGCGGGCTTCAACTCGACGGCCGCCGCGCTGCAGAGCAACAGCGTCACTGCCGGCAGCGCACAGATCAACAACTCCTTCGGCGGATACGTCACCAATGGCGGCCCGGGTGCCAACACCCTGTCGCTGCGTGGCCTGGGCGCTACCCGCACCCTGATCCTGCTCAACGGCCGCCGCGTTGCACCGGCGGGCTCGCGCGGCTCGGTCGGCTCGGCCGACCTGAACGTGCTGCCCAGCGCGATGGTCGACCGCGTGGAAATCCTGAAGGACGGTGCTTCGTCCATCTATGGTTCCGACGCCGTGGCCGGCGTGGTCAACATCATCACCCGCAAGAACGTGGACGGTGTTGAAGCCGAGTTCCAGCACAACGCCACCGAGGGCGGCGGCGGCGACGAAACCCGGTACTCGATCGTGTTCGGCAGCACCGGTGAGCGCTCGCACTTCTCTGGTTCGTACGAGAACTACCGTCGCAATGAGATGACCATTGGCGATCGCAGCTGGGCCAGCTGCCCGACCGATAACCTGCGCGACATGGACGTGGGCAACTACTTCGGCAGCGGCGACTACATCGATCCGACCACCGGTAAGCCGAAGTGCTTCACCCTCGATTCCGGCGGCGTGACCATCAACACCCTGGGCACCGCCACCTTTGGCGGGTTCAACCGCTGGCGTCCGAATCCGGCCGTCACCACCGGCCGCCTGCCGGGCTATGAGTCCGTCGGCTACTACGACCGCGACACCTACGATCCGGGCCTGCTGAAGGAATCGCTGGTGTCCCCGGCCGAAACCCACACCCTGTTCTTCCAGGGTGGCGTGGATCTGGG
This sequence comes from Stenotrophomonas sp. TWI169, assembly GCF_039674705.1. NCBI lineage: Bacteria > Pseudomonadati > Pseudomonadota > Gammaproteobacteria > Lysobacterales > Lysobacteraceae > Stenotrophomonas > Stenotrophomonas sp. TWI169. The sequence continues at coordinate 25,529 of NZ_JBDJOB010000012.1, forward strand.
CGTGATGGGCGACGCCGAGTTCTACTACGAGTTCCTCGGCAACAAGCGCGACTCCACCCAGACCGGCTACCGCCAGCTGTCGTATGACTACTCGGTCGGCAATCCGCTGCTCGGTAACCTGTCCAACCTGCCGGCCTTCGCCCTGCCGACGGAAACGTCCAATGGCAAGAACGTAGCGGCCCGCACCTTCATCGGCTTCGGCAACGACCGCAGCAAGCAGTCGGTGGACTTCTTCCGCGCCACCGCTGGCGTGCGCGGCCGGCTCGGTTCGGAGTGGAACTATGACTTCATGGTCAGCCACGCCGACTCGGATGCCGATTACACCTTCAACTCGTTCCTGACCGACCGCCTGGCACAGAGCCTGGATGTTGTGTCCGACGGCGCAGGCGGCTTCAACTGCGTGAACCCGGCCAATGGCTGCGTTGCCGCACCGATGCTCAACGCACAGACCCTGGCCGGCAATCTGCCGTACGAGTGGAAGAACTTCGTCTATACCCCGGTCACCGGCAACACCAGCTACCAGGAATCGACCGCGAACCTGAACGTCAATGGTCCGCTGTTCGATCTGCCGGGCGGTACCGCCGCAGGCGCCTTTGGTGTCGAGTACCGCAAGGCCAAGATCGACGATACCCCGAGCATCCACTCGATCAACCGCAACCTGTACAACCTGACCAGCTCCGACCCGACCCGCGGCAGCGACTCGGTGTGGGAAGCCTACGGCGAAATCGAACTGCCGCTGCTGTCCGGCGTCACCGCTGCCGAAGAGCTGACCTTCAACGCCTCGGCCCGCTACACCGACTACCAGTCCTACGGATCGGACACCACCTGGAAGCTGGGTGGCCTGTGGACGCCGGTCAAGTGGCTGTCGCTGCGTGCTTCCTACGGCACCTCGTATCGTGCTCCGGCGCTGTTCGAACAGTTCCTGGGTGCCACCAGCGGCTTCCTGAACGCCTCCAGCGATCCCTGCAACAACTACGGCTCGCGCAATCCGACCAGCCCACGCTACATCAATTGCGCTTCTGAGGGCCTGCCCACCAGCTTCACCGCGACCAACTCGGTACGCGTGGACTCCATCGGTGGCGGCCTGGTCGGTGCCAACCTGAAGGCTGAAACCTCCGACGCATTCACCGTTGGCCTGGTGTTCCAGCCGGAGTTCGGCAGCGGCTTCGGTGATCTGTCCTTCGCCGTCGATTATTACGACATCGAAGTGGAGAACGGCGTTGCCCAGATGGGTGCCACCTACATCCTGAGCACCTGCTACAACGGCACCACCGGCGACTTCGCCGCCAACAACGGTCTGTGCCGTCTGATCAGCCGTTCGCCCAACAACACGCTGACGGTCCAGAACGGCTATGCCAACCTGGCCACCGACAAGGTGCGCGGCCTCGACTTCACGACCCGCTACGTGCGCGACATCGGTCCGGGCGAATTCCGCGCCAATGTGCAGGTCTCGCGGTTCCTGGAGCAGTCCGGCAAGGTGTTCGAGGACGATCCGCTGGTTGACTCCAACGGCCTGATCAACAACCCGAAGTTCACCGGCCAGCTCGACCTGACCTATCGTGTCAAGGAATGGCGCGTGCGCTATGGCCTGAACTGGGTGGACAACATGTCCAGCTACGCGTACTACGAGGAAGATCCCGCAACCTCGGCGTACAAGCTGGCCGTGCCGAACTACATCACCCAGGACTTCTCGGTGCAGTACACCGCCGACAAGTGGCAGGCCACTGCCGGCGTGCGCAACTTCGCCGACAAGGAACCGCCGACCATCAGCCCGGGCGCCGGCATCTACAACACCGTCGGCAACGCCCCGCTGTACAGTGGCTACGACTACTTCGGCCGTACGTTCTTCGTGAACCTCAGCAAGAAGTTCTGAGCCATGCGTCAACAGCCGCCGCCCGCAAGGGCGGCGGCTGCTTTTGGGGTGGGTGCAATGCCCGCCTTCCCATTGCACGGACACAGTGAGACGTCGCATGAAGCACTACCTGCTGCTGGCCGCGCTGGCCGTCGCCGCGCCGCTGCACCTCAACGCCAAACCCGCGGTCCCCACGATCGAACAACTGGCCGCCTTCCCGGATATTTCAAGCCTTTCCGTGTCGCCTGACGGCACGCAGATCGCCGGTCTGCAGGCCCGCGGCGAAGAGCGCGTGATCCTGGTCTGGAAGACCGATGATCTCAGCGCAGCACCGACCACGATCGGTGCGGGCCGCATGAAGTTCCAGAGCGTGGGCTTCATCAAGAACGGGCTGCTGGCAGTCACGCTGTGGCAGCCCTTCGACCTGCGCACCGACCGGGTCAACAAGACCTTCATCAGCAAGTTCTTCATCACCGATACCGAAGGCAAGCAGTGGAAGGAACCGATCAGCGTTCCGCGCGCCACCAGCCGCAACGAAGAACTGGAACAGGCGCTGTCCAATGCCACGGTGCTGGACACGCTGCCCAACGACCCCGACCACATCCTGGTGGTCAACGGCTCGGGCAGCAATTCCGGTGACGTCTACAAGGTCAACCTGCGCAGCTTCACGTCCCAGCGCATCCAGAAGACGGAAGAACGTGTCGCTGGCTACCTCACCGATCTGAACAGCGAACTGCGCGCACGCCTGCGCCAGGACGTGGACGGTACCGGCGCCTACGTCGCCACCGAGTTCCGCAACCCTGCCACCAACGCGTGGGAAGAACATTTCCGCTCGCACGTGAAGGACCGCGATATCACCCAGGTCGTCGGTTTCGCCGATGATCCGAACATCGCCTTCATCCAGAGCAACGTCGGACGCGACAAGACCATCATCTATGAGTACGACATTACGGCCCGCAAACAGAGGGAAGTACTGTTCGAGCACAAATTCTTCAATGCAGGCACCGTTCATGTGAACCGTTACAAGGACGTCGAGGGCGTGCCGTTCGGCGCACTGCTCGGCGTGACCTACAGTGGTCCGCGCGAGAACGAGGTTGAATGGACCCATCCGGTGTTCAAGGGCCTCAACCAGGGCGTCCGACAGGCCCTGGGCATCCAGTCCAGCGACGTCACCCTTGTCGATCCCGCAACGGGCCAGCGCGCGGTCACCCAGGCCGACACCGGCCGCGCGGTGCGCGTGATCGACTACAGCAAGGACCTGAAGACCTTTGTGCTGGCCGTCTCCGGGCCGGCGAACCCGCCGGAATACCACCTGTTGCGCAACGGCAAGCTGACCCTGCTGGCCAAGTCCTATCCGAAGATCGATCCGGCTGCGCTGGGCGATACCAGGCTGGTCTATTACAAGGCCCGCGATGGTCTGGATATTCCGGCGTTCCTGACCACACCGAACACCGAACTATGCGGTGCCGGCCCGTGGAAGGCGGTGGTGCATCCCCATGGTGGGCCGTGGGCGCGCGATGGCATGGACTTCGACGGTTCGATGTGGGTACCGCTGATGGCCTCACGCTGCATGGCGGTCCTGCGCCCGCAGTTCCGCGGTTCGGCCGACTGGAGCCGCAAGCTGTGGATGGCCGGTGACGCCGAGTGGGGCCAGAAGATGCAGGATGACAAGGACGACGGCGCCAAGTGGATGATCGAGCAGAAGATCGCCCAGCCTGGCCACATCGCCATGTTCGGCTTCTCCTACGGTGGTTATTCCGCGTTCGCCGCCTCGGTCCGCCCCAATGGGTTGTACAAATGTGCCATCGCCGGTGCTGGCGTCTCGGACATCAAGAAGATCTGGGCACGCTTCTATACCAACCCGTTCTTCCGCCAGGCGCAGTCCAAGACCGTTGACGGCCTGAATCCACTGGACAAGGCCGGCGAGATGAAGATCCCGCTGATGGTCTACCACGGTGACCGCGACCGTACGGTGCCGATCGAGCAGTCGGAGTGGTTCGTTAACAAGGCCAAGAATTCAGGACAGCCGATCGAATTCCACGCCATCGCCGACTACGCGCATGGCCCCGCCTGGACCCGAGCGATCATGGGCGACCAGCTCAAGTTGATCGACGACTACCTGACCAAAGGCTGCGGCGGCGGCGGCCTGTAAGCCCCGTCGCTGCCAGGCAAGGGCGCCCACGGGCGCCCTTGCCCGTTCTGGCCCTTGCACCCGCCCATGACCTTCGACACCCTTGCGGGGTAGGCTGGCGGCGTATCGTTCGGCCCACGGCCGTCCCCGCGGCTCTTCCCTGACTCACTCGGCCTGGAGGCCAAACATAGTGATCACGCGTACTCCCAAGATCGTGCTGCTCAGCCTGGCCGTGTCGGCCGTGCTGGCCGGCTGTGGCAAGAACGAAACCCCGGCCAAGGAGGCCGCCGCGCCTGCCCCGGCCGCCGCCGAAGCCACCACCTACACCCTGGATGAGAGCAAGCTGCCGGCCTATAACGCCTTCCAGCCTAGCGATCTGGACACCAACCTGGACGCCTGCACCGCATTCGGCGACTACGTCAACAGCAAGTGGCTGGCCGCCAACGAGATTCCCGGCGACCGCACCAGCTGGGGCGCGTTCACCATCCTCGACGAGCGTTCGGTGGCAGTGCAGCACCAGCTGGCCGAGCAGGTCGCGCAGGTCAAGAACCCGAGCCACATCGAGAAGATCGTCGGCGACCTGTGGGCCACCGGCATGGATGAGGCCAAGATCAACGCCCAGGGCATCGAGCCGCTGAAGGCCGACCTGGCCGCCATCGACGGCCTGCAGGACAAGGCCGCCATCGCCGACTACCTGCGCACCAGCGCAGCCAAGGGCGAGAACGTGCTGTTCGGCTTCGGCGCCGAGGCCGACTTCAAGAACTCGACCATGAACCTGGCCTACGCCAGCCAGGGCGGCCTGGGCCTGCCTGACAGCACGTACTACACCGACGCCAAGAACGCCGACAAGCTCAAGGCCTACCAGGCGCACGTCGCCAAGGTGCTGGAACTGTCCGGCGTCCCGGCAGCCGACGCCGCCAAGCAGGCTGAGGACGTGGTCAAGTTCGAGACCCGCCTGGCCAAGGCATCCAAGTCGCGCGTCGAACTGTCGCGCAATGTGGAGCTGTACTACAACCCGGTCACCCTGGCTGACGCCGACAAGCTGACCCCGAACTTCAGCTGGACCGAGTTCTTCAAGTCGCAGGGCGTTGCTGCGCCGGAGAAGTTCTCGCTGGCGATGCCGGCCTTCCATGAGGAAGTGAGCAAGGCGCTGGGCGACACCGACCCGTCGGTCTGGCGCGCCTACCTGCGCTTCCACACCGTCGATGGCGCCTCGCCGTACCTGGCCGATGCCTTCGTCCAGGAGAACTACGCGTTCTACGGCAAGACCCTCAACGGCCAGAAGGAACAGAAGCCGCGTTGGAAGCGCGTGCTGGGCACCATCGAGAACGATGCCGGCGAAGCGTTCGGCCAGCTGTACGTGAAGGTTGCCTTCTCGCCGGAAGCCAAGGCGAAGATGGAAGAACTGGTGAAGAACCTGGCTGCCTCGCTGAAGGAACGCATCCAGGGCCTGAGCTGGATGAGCGAGGAAACCAAGGCCAAGGCCATCGCGAAGTGGGAAACCTTCACTCCGAAGATCGGCTACCCGGACAAGTGGCGTGACTGGTCGGGCCTGCAGACCCAGCGCGACAGCTACCTGGCCAACGTGCGTGCGGCCAATGAGTTCAACTACAAGTTCAACCTGTCCAAGATCGGCAAGCCGGTGGACAAGACCGAGTGGGGCATGACCCCGCAGACGGTCAACGCCTACTACAACCCGCTGCAGAACGAGATCGTGTTCCCGGCCGCCATCCTGCAGCCGCCGTTCTTCGATCCGAAGGCAGACGATGCGCTGAACTACGGTGGCATCGGTGCGGTGATCGGCCATGAGATGACCCATGGCTACGACGATCAGGGCGCGCGCTTCGGGCCGACCGGCAACATGGAAGACTGGTGGACGCCGGCCGACAAGAAGAACTTCGAAGGCCTGACCGGCAAGCTGGTCAAGCAGTTCGACCAGTACAAGGTTGACGGCCAGGCCGTGAACGGCCACCTGACCCTGGGCGAGAACATCGCCGACCTGGGTGGCCTGGCCACGGCCTACGATGCGCTGCAGAAGGCCTCGGCCGGCAAGGAAGATCCGAAGGTCGACGGCTTCACCCGCGATCAGCGCTTCTTCTTCAACTGGGCCACCGTGTGGCGTACCAAGTACACCCCGGAAAACGCCAAGGTCCGCCTGGCCACCGATCCGCACGCCCCGGCGCAGTTCCGCGCGATGGGCGCGCCCTCGAACCTGCCGACCTTCGCGGCCGCGTTCCAGTGCAAGGCCGGTGCACCGATGGCGCGCAGCGGCGAGCAGCAGGTGGTGATCTGGTAAGCCACGGCTGACGCCAAGGCAGACCTGCAAGGGCCCGGGATCTCCCGGGCCCTTGTTTTTGCGCGACCCGCCACGGCCGCCAGGCATACCGTGATACGTGCATGCTGCGCCCATGCGCGGCTTGCTATAGTGCGCCCGCCCTCAATCCATCATGGATTCGTTCTACATGCCCAATTTCCGTCCGCTTGCCATCGCCCTGGGCATCAGCCTGGCGACCCTGGTCCCGAGCCATGATGCGTTCGCCGCAAAGAAAAAGGCCGCCCGCGCCCCGGCCGTCAGTGCCCAGTGCAGCGACTTCTACGGCGCCACCAACGCTGGCTGGCTGAAGGCCAACCCGGTACCTCAGACCGGAGCCACTACCGCGCTGGGCCAGCTGGTCGAGCGCAGCAGGCAGCAACAGCGCGAACTGCTCGATGCGGCCATGACGTCGCCGCAGGGCAACGTGCAGAAGCTGCTGGGCGACTTCTGGGCCAGCGGCCTGGACGAGGCGGCGGTGGAAGCCGATGGCTCCAATCCGATCGCGCCGCTGCTGACCCGCATCAATGCGATCAAGAAATCCAAGGATGTGCCGGCGTCGATCGCTGCACTGCATCAGGTCGGCATCCCGGTCGCCTTCAACTTCGGTCCGGACGTCGACCTGAAGGCACTGGACCGTCATATCGGCTACTTCATGCAGGGCGGCATGGGCCTGCCGGATCCGGCGTTCTATACCCGCACCGATGCCGATACCGTGGCGCTGATGGGCCGCTACCGCACCTACGTCAAGCAGATCCTGGCACTGACCGGTACGCCGGCAGCCAAGCTCGATGCGGAGTCGCAGGCGGTGATCGCGCTGGAAACCGAGCTGGCGCGCAATGCACAGTCGCTGGCCGGCATCAACAACCCGTTCAACAACTACGCGCCGATCTCCACCAAGGAACTCAACAGCCGCTACCGCAACCTGCAGCTGGAGGCGTTCCTGAAAGTACAGGGTGTGAACGACGATCTGGTATCGCTGGCCGACCCGGGCCTGTTCCAGCAGCTGGATGGCATGGTCACCAAGCTCAAGCCGGACCAGTGGAAGGCCTACCTGCGCTGGCGCGTGGGCGACTCGATGGCGCCGTACCTGTCCAAGGCCTACCGGGACGCCGAGTTTGAGTTCCGCGGCCGCGTACTGCGCGGGCAGACGCTGCCGCCGCAGCGCTGGGAAGCGGTGCTCGATGCCATCAATGTGGCGGCCGGTCCGATGGTCGGCCGCGAGTACGCTGCCCGCCATCTCTCGGCCGAGGACCGCCGGCAGGCGGCATGGATCGTCGACAAGGTCCGCGAGGTGCAGATCGAGGCCGTCAGGAACAGCACGTGGATGAGTGCCGAAGCCAAGGCTGAAGCACAGGCCAAGCTGGCGGCGCTGAAGATCGAGATCGGCACCCCGCTGCGCGACCTCGACTACACCGTGCAGCCGATGGGCCGCGGCTCGTTCGGTGGCAACATGCTGATCGCCTCGACCTGGCGCCATCGCGAGGAGATGAAGCGCATCGGCAAGGGCAATGCCGACCGTCGCTGGGACGTGCTGCCGCAACAGCCGTCGCTGGCCTATGACCTGGCGCAGAACCGCCTGATCGTCACCGCGGCCATCCTGCAGGGCCCGGTGTTCAACGCCAAGGCCGACAGCGCCGACAAGTTCGGCAGCTTCGGCGGCCTGGTCGGCCACGAGCTGACCCGTGCCATCGATGCCAAGGGCGCGCTGGTCGATGCCAAGGGCGAACTGCGCAGCTGGTGGACGCCGGCCGACAAGACGGCCTGGACCCTGCTCGGCAGCCGCGTGGCCGCCCAGTACGGCGCCTATGAGTTCCCGGGCGTGAAGGGCGCCAAGGTCAATGGCACGTTGACCCAGGAAGAGAACCTGGCCGACATCGCCGGCCTGGAACTGGCCTGGGCGGCCTACACCGCACAGGAGCCGAAGGCCAAGCCGGCCCAGCAGCAGGGCTTCTTCCGTGCCTGGGCCGCGTTGTGGGCGCAGCAGCTGTCGCCCAACGAAGCCGCACGCCGCCTGACCGCCGACATCCGCGCGCCGGGCATGTGGCGCACCAACGGCACGCTGGCCAACCTCCCGGCGTTCGGCGCCACCTTCAGCTGCAAGGCCGGCCAGCCGATGCAGCGCAGCGATGCCGAGCAGATCAAGGTCTGGCGCTGAGCCAGCCGGCCGTGACACGAAGGGCGCCCTCGGGCGCCCTTTTTTTTGCGCATGCAGCACGATCCGCCATTAACACGCGGCATGCTATCGCTGCGCCTTCGTCCTGCAGCGGAGCCCGACCATGGCCCACAAGAACACGATCTGCATCTGGTACGACAGCGAAGCACTCGAGGCCGCCACGTTCTACGCCGGGATCCTGCCCGACAGCGCGGTAACGGCCGTGCATCACGCACCGGGTGACTATCCGGACGGCAAGGAGGGCAACGTGCTGACGGTCGAGTTCACCGTCTGCGGCATTCCCTGCGTCGGGCTCAACGGCGGCACCGCGTTCAGGCACAGCGAAGCGTTCTCGTTCCAGATCCAGACCGAGGACCAGTCCGAGACCGACCGCCTGTGGAACGCGATCGTCGGCAACGGCGGGCAGGAGAGCCAGTGCGGCTGGTGCAAGGACCGCTGGGGCATCTCATGGCAGATCAGTCCGCGCATGCTGATCGAAGCGGTGACCAGCCCGGACAAGGCCTTGGCCAAGCGCGCCTTCAACGCGATGATGCCGATGAAGAAGATCGACATCGCCACCATCGAAGCGGCGATCCGCACCGCATGACCGCGTGGGATGCGGTCATCGTCGGCGGCGGCCACAATGGCCTGGTCTGCGCGGCCTATCTTGCCCGTGCCGGCAGGAAAGTACTGGTGCTCGAACGCCGTGGCGTGCTCGGCGGCGCAGCGGTCACCGAGGAATTCCACCCGGGCTTCCGCAACTCGGTCGCCTCGTACACCGTCTCGCTGCTGCAGCCTAAGGTGATCGACGAGCTGCAGCTGCACGCGCATGGCCTGCGCGTCGTCGCCCGCCCGGCCAACAATTTCCTGCCGTTGCCTGACGGCCGCTATCTGCTGTCGGCACCCGGCCGTACCCAGGCCGAGGTGGCGAAGTTCTCCGAACGGGATGCGCAGCGCCTGCCAGCCTATGAGGCGAGGCTGGAGGTCTTCGCCGACGTGCTGCGCGCCTGGGCCCTGCGCGCGCCGCCGGACCTCGGCGTCGCAGGCGGCTGGCGCGCATTGCCGGCACTGTGGCGGATGGGCCGGCTCGGCCGGGAACTGGCGGCACTGTCCCCTGCCCTGCGCCAGGAGCTGCTTGATCTGTTCACCCTGTCGGCCGCCGACTATCTGGACCGCTGGTTTGAAAGCGAGCCGATCAAGGCCCTGTTCGGATTCGATGGCATCGTCGGCAACTACGCCAGTCCGTACACGCCCGGCAGTGCCTACGTCCTGCTGCACCACGTGTTCGGCCAATGCAACGGAGTGAAGGGCGCCTGGGGCCATGCGATCGGTGGCATGGGCGCGATCAGCCAGGCCATCGCTGCATCGGCGCGCGCGGCCGGCGCAGAACTGCGCGTGGATGCCGGCGTGAAGCGGCTGCTGGTCGAGCACGGACGCGCGGTGGGCGTTGAGCTGGCCGGCGGGGACGTACTGCGCGCGCACGTGGTGGTGGCCAACGTCAATCCAAAACTGCTCTACGAGCAGTTGCTGGACCCGGAGCAGGTGCCCGCGGCGACGCGCGAACGCATGGCGCAGTGGCGCTGCGGTTCGGGCACCTTCCGGATGAACGTGGCGCTGTCGCGGCTGCCGGACTTCCACGCCCTGCCCGGCGCCGGTGAGCACCTCAGTGCCGGCATCATCATGGCGCCCAGCCTCGACTACATGGACCGCGCGTGGCTGGATGCGCGGCGCGACGGCTGGTCGCGCGAGCCGATCGTGGAGATGCTGATTCCCAGCACGCTGGACGATTCGCTGGCGCCGCCGGGCCAGCACGTCGCCAGCCTGTTCTGCCAGCATGTGGCACCGGTCCTGCCCGGGGGTAGGCATTGGGACACGCATCGCGATACCGTCGCCGACCTGATGATCGCCACCGTCGATCGGTATGCGCCCGGCTTCGCCGACAGCGTGCTCGGTCGGCAAGTGCTGTCACCACTGGATCTGGAGCGGACGTTCGGCCTGGTGGGCGGCGACATCTTCCACGGTGCGCTCAGTCCCAACCAGCTGTTCTCGGCGCGGCCGATGATCGGCCAGGCCGGCTACCGCGGTGCCCTGCCCGGGCTTTACCTGTGTGGTTCAGGCACGCATCCCGGCGGCGGCGTGACCGGCGCGCCGGGCCACAATGCCGCGCAGGTGATCCTGCAGGATCTGTAGGGGTGTGCCAACCACGGCTGGCACCTGCTGCACCAGATGACCCTGCGGATCATTTGACGCTGCGCAGATGATTCGGACGGTTCGGCGGGCCGGGGGGACGGCGCTTGTTGAACGGTGGCTGGCCGCGCCAGTAGCGGATCAGCAGCCAGCCGAACAACATGCCACCCAGGTGCGCGAAGTGCGCCACGCCCGGCTGCCAGCCGGTCATGCCCAGCACCAGTTCACCGACACCGAACAGGATCACGAACGTGCGCGCCTTCATCGGAATCGGTGGGAACAGCAGCATCACCCGCTGGTTCGGGAACAACATGCCGTACGCCAGCAGCAGGCCGAACACACCACCGGACGCGCCCAGCACCGTGGCCGGATTCTCCAGCAGCGTCCCCACCAGCAGCTGGCAGACGCCGGCGCCGGCCACGCACACCAGGTAGTAGAGCAGGAAGCGCTTCTCGCCCCAGGTCTGTTCCAGCGGCGCACCGAACATGAAAACGGCCAGCATGTTGAAGAACAGGTGGCCGAAGCTGCCGTGCAGGAAGCCGTAGGTCAGCAGCTGCCACGGCTGGAAGTTGCCACCCGGGGAGAACGCATCGAAGCCCTGCTGCAGCGGCTGCAGCATGAACGGCTCGAAGGTCTGGTTGCCGAGCAGGAACGGCTGCTGCAACAGGAACAGGATCGCGTTGGCGATCAGCAGGGCCTTGGTGACGGTTGGCAGTCGCGGGAACATGGGGACACCGGCATGGAACGGTCTCCATCATAGCCGCACCGTCGTGTCGTGTCGGCGACTGCCGCGTGCGGCCCGTTCAGACCCCGGTCGCGCTCAGCCCGGTCCCCACACGGCGGCATCCAGCGCCGCCGCCGGGTCGGACGCCGGCATCCGCACCCGGCCGTTCTCCACCACCACGCCTTCCGCGCGCAGCCGCTGCGACTGTTCCCGCCAGCCCGCCGACCCCTCCGCCATGGCGATGCGCCCGTCAGAGCGCAGCACGCGGTGCCAGGGCAGTGTCGGGTCATCGTTCTGGCCGAGAATGCGTGCCGTCAAGCGTGCCCGCCCCGGCAGGCCCGCGCGCATCGCCACCTGTCCATAGCCCATCACGTGTCCCGGCGGGATCGCGTGGATCACCGCCAGGATGCGCGCGCGCGCCTGGTCCGGCGTCAGCGGCGCAGACGCGTCACCAGCAGCACGCCGAGCAGGACCAGCACGGTGCCGGCGATCTGCGCCGGCCCCATCGGTTCGTCGAGCAGCCATAGGCTCATCACGATGGTGGAAACAGGCCCCAGCATACCGACCTGCGCTGCCAGCGAGGAACCCACGCGCTGCACCGCCAGCATGATCGCCAGCACCGGCAGCACGGTGCAGACCGTGGCGTTGATCAGCGACAGCCACTGCACCGGTGCAGGTGCCTGCCACAGCAGTGGCAGCGGATGGGTGATGGCGAAATGCAGCAGCACCAGACCGCTGGCCACGCAGCTGGCATAGGCGGTCAGACGCACCGCGCCGATCCGTGCCACCACCTGGCCGCTGCCGAACAGGTACAGCGCATAGCTGAGCGCGCTGCCCAGCACCAGCAGGCTGCCGACGATGATCTGCCCGCCCTCCCGCTGCAGATCGTGGCCGAACGCCAGCAGCACCCCCAGGTAGCTCAGCACCAGCGCGACGACCTGCCAGCGCCCTGGCCGCTGCCGCGCCAGCAGCACGTTGATCAGCAGCACCAGCGTCGGGTTGAGGTAGAGGATCAATCGTTCCAGCGTGACGCTGATGTACTGCAGACCCTGGAAATCCAGCAGGCTGGACAGGTAGTAGCCGGTGAACCCCAGCCACAGCACGCGCGCCCGGTCTGCCCACGACAGCGGCTCGACACGGCGCGAAGCCCACACCGCCATCAGTGCGAACAGGGGCAGTGCCATCAGCATGCGCAGCGCCAGCAGCGTGGTCGCATCGACACCGTGGCGCAGGCCGAGCTTGACGATCACCGCCTTGCCGGATGCGGCAACGGCGCCGATCGCCGCCAGGCCGATTCCCCCCAGGGCGATGCGTGGGGATGCGGTGGCGATGCGCGGGGAGGAGCTTGACATGGGAACAGCGGCGGGCCGCGCAGGGCGGCCCGGGGGTGCGTGTGGACGCCCATTGTCGCATGGCCCGACGCGGCAACCGCAGCGTCAGCGCATCAGCACCACTTCCTCTGCGGAGGTCGGGTGGATCGCCACCGTGTCATCGAACTGGGCCTTGGTCGCTCCCATCTTCACCGCCACCGCGAAGCCCTGCAGGATCTCGTCCGCGGCCTCGCCCAGCAGGTGCACCCCCACCACGCGCTCTTCCGGCCCGGCGCAGACCATCTTGAACAGGCTGCGCTGGGTACCGTTGGCCAGTGCCTGCAGCATCGGCCGGAAACGGCTGTGATAGACCGTCACCTGCTTGAAGCAGGCACGCGCCTCCTCCTCACCCATGCCCACCGCCCCCAGCGGCGGATGCGAAAACACCACGCTGGCCACATTCTCATAGTCCATCTTCGACTGTGGGCGGCCACCGAACAGACGGTCCATCAGCCGACGCGATGCAGCCACCGCCACCGGGGTCAGGCCCACCTTGCCCGCGATATCCCCCACGGCATGGATGCTGGGTACCGCCGTGGTCTGCCATTCATCCACCTGCACCTGCTCGTGCTCGCCGATGTCGATGCCCAGCGCCTCCAGGCCCAGGCCCCGGCTGTTGCCACGGCGGCCGGTGGCGAAGAACACCGCGTCGAACACGCTGTCCATGGGGCCATCATGGCCGAAGGCGCGGACGCGCTCACCGTCGCGCTGCAGTTCGCGCAGGCGGTAATCAAAGTAGATGCGCACGCCCTGCTGGCGGAGGTTTTCTGCCAGCTGATCGGTCAGCTCGTAGTCGAAGCGTTCCAGCAGGCGCTTGCCGCGTACCAGCAGGCTCACCCGGCTGCCCAGCGCCTGCAGCAGCCCGGCCAGCTCCACCGCGATGTAGCCGCCGCCGATGATCGCGACCTCGGCCGGGGCCGCACGCAACTCGAAGAAGTCGTCGGATACCAGGCCCAGCTCCGCGCCGGGGATGTCCGGACGCTGCGGGTGCGCTCCGGTGGCGATCAGGATGTGGTCGGCGGTGTAGCGCACCCCGTCGCTGCAGGCCACCGTGTGCGCGTCGAGCAGGTGGCCGCGCGCCGGGATGCGGACGACGCCGGTTTCATCCAGACGCTTGTGGTAGCTGGTATGGATGTTGCTGATATAGGCCTGGCGATGGATCACCAGTTCCTTCCACGACAGTGCCGGTCGTGGCGGCACATCGAAGCCCATCGCGCTTGCCAGGCCGATACGCTCGTGCAGATCGGCGGCCAGCCACATCGCCTTCTTCGGTACGCAGCCAACATTGACGCAGGTCCCGCCCAGTTCACCGGGTTCCAGCAGCGCTACGCGCTTGCCGTACTGCGCGGCACGGATGGCGCCGGCCAGGCCGGCAGAGCCGCCGCCAAGGACGATCAGGTCGTAATCATGTGAAGCCGTGTTCATCGGAATCGCTCGGGTCGGTAAGGGGCAGGATCGATCGCTGGCGTGCGGCCACAGACGAGATCGGCGATCAGCTGGCCGGTGCCGGCACTCATGCTGATGCCGAGCATGCCATGCCCTGCCGCAAGCCAGACGTGAGGATGCGCAGGCGCGCGGCCGATCAACGGTACATCGTCCACGCTCATCGGACGCCAGCCGCACCACTGCTCCTGCAGCTGCGCGCCACGAGGCATGCGCAGGTGGCGATCAGCGGCCAGCTGCAACGTCTGCAGGCGCTGCGCACGCAGCTGCGGGTCGGCACCGGCGAATTCCATCGTGCCCCCCAGTCGCAGCGCGTCGCGCCAGGCGATCACGAACACGGAGTGATCTTTCAGCACCACCGGACGGGCCGGCACCAGCGGCGGGCGTGACCAGGTCAGCGAGTACCCCTTGCCGGGCTGGATCGGCACCCGCAGGTCGAGCAGCCGTGCCCATCGCGGCGACCACGGGCCGGTGGCCAGCACCAGTTCGCGCGCGCGCAGCGTGCGTCCGCCGGCCTGTACCCGGACCCCGTGTACGTCGCCGCTGAAACCCTGCATCTCGACCTGCTCGTCGATCTCGACGCCCTGCGCACGCAGTACCCGCGCCAGCTCCGCAGTGAAACGGTCCGGGCGCAGCTGGGCGTCGCCGGGGAAATGGATCGCACCGGCAAGCCGATCATGGAACGCCGGATTGTCGCGTGCGTAGTGGCCGCCATCGATGCAGCGGGTCGCAATGCCGTGCGCATCCAGCGCCTCGCACTGGGCGATATGCTGATCGAAGCTGCGTGCATCACCGAACACGTAATCCAGGCCGCGCGTCTCGAATTCACAGTCCAGCCCATGGGTTCCCACCCATTCGGCCAGGCGCACACGGGAATCATTCAACAGCGCAGCGCGCGCGCGCGTGGCCTGCAGCCAATGCCGCGCATTGCAGCGCGCGCTGAACTGCAGCAGCCAGCGCCACAGCGCGGGATCGAGGCGGCTGCGCACATACAGTGGCGCGCGTGGGTCGAGCATCCAGCGCAACGCACGCAGCGGCACACCCGGCGCGGCCAGGGGCGGTGCATGACTGGGCGTGACGGTGCCGCAGTTGCCGTACGACGTCGCTGCGCCCACGCGGCCACGATCGATCACCCGTACCTGCCGTCCCTGTCCGCACAACGCCAGCGCAGTCGCCAGGCCGATGGCACCGGCACCGATCACGATCACGTCATCGCGCGCCCCCTGCATCGGTCAGCCCCTTCCAGCCTCGCGGCGCATCGGCGGCCACTGGCGATAGGTCATCGCCCGCCACAGCCACTCCATCGGTCCGAAGCGGAAGCGGCGCAGCCAGGCATGGGAAAGCGCGACTTGCGCGGCGAACAGCAGCACAGCGAAGAGCAGCTGCACGCTGCGCGGCATCACGTCGAAATAGCCCAGGCCATGGTGGTAGAACACCCAGGTGCACAACAGCGACTGCCCCAGGTAGTGGGTCAGCGCCATCCGGCCGACCGGCGCCAGCCAGCCCAGCCGCGCGCGCCACTGCACGATCCAGGCGAGGTAGCCCAGGCACATCGGCAGCGCGCCGATCATCACCAGCGCCATCGCCGAGGTCACACCAAGGTCGTAGGCACCGGGTGCCAGGTAGGGTTTCCAGGCCACACCCAGCACGGTGACCAGCAGGCCCAGCGGCAAGGCGACCCAGCGCAGCGCCGCGAACAGGCGCGGATGGCGTTCCGGCGCGGCCAGCGCGCCACTGCCGGCCAGTCCACTGCCGATCAGGAACATGCCCAGTACCGCCGGGCCGGTGATCAGCAGCGCCCCCATCGACGAACCAAACTCATGCAGGCGCTGGATGCAGGCCTGGATCCAGTTGCCGTGTCCGTAGACCATGCGCTCCCGGGCGATGCTCTGCTGCGCGTCGACCAGCATCTGCTGCGCGTCCTGCGGCGTCGCCAGTGAAACCATGGCACCGAGCAGCATCATCATCGCCGCGCCACCGAGGTAGACGATGACGCCCATCCACGGCAGCCAGCTGCGCGGTGCCTCGCGGCACGCCAGCAGGGGCAGCGACGCCAGCGCGTAGAGCACCAGGATGTCGCCGGACCAGACCAGCAGCGCGTGGCACAGGCCGATCAGCATGAGCCCGGCGCTGCGGCGCAGATAGAACGGAGTGAACTCGCGGCCGGCGGTCTCGGCGCGCTGTGCCATCACTGCGAATCCGGCGCCGAACAGCAGCGAGAACAGGGTGAAGAACTTGCCCTGCACGAACACATAGACGAAGGCGTCGGCCCAGTAATCGATCCCCTGCCAACGCACGTCGATACCGGTGAATGCCAGGTCCAGCGGTCCGCTGAAGGCCTCCATGTTCATCAGCAGGATGCCCAGCAACGCGGCCCCGCGCAGTATGTCCAGCACGGCGATGCGGTCGCCGGAGGCGACCGGCTGCAGGGAAGACGAAGCGCTGTTCACAGGACATCCGGCGGGCAGGTCCTTCATTATGCAGCCCGCCTGCGCGCCGTGGACGAGCGCGCGGTGTTCCAGACATGCAACGGCCCGCCGAAGCGGGCCGTTGCTGCCGTCACGATCGCAGGGCGATCAGTGCGCGTGACCGCCGTCGCCGTGAACGTGGCCGTGCTCGATCTCTTCCTTGCCGGCTTCGCGCACGTCGACGATTTCCACGTCGAAGTGCAGGTCCTTGCCGGCCATCGGATGGTTGAGATCGACGTCGACCACGCTCATGCCGACCTTCTGCACGGTCACCGCACGCGGGCCGAAGTTGGTCTGCAGCACGACCTGCTGGCCCGGCGCCAGCTTGGTATTGCCGAAGTGCTTCTTCGGCACGCGCTGGGACAGGCCTTCGCGGCGCTCGCCATAGGCGTCGGCCGCCGTGACGTCGACACTGAAGGTGGCGCCGGCTTCCTTGTCCATCATGGCGTTTTCCAGGCCCGGGATGATGTTGCCGTGACCGATCAGGATCGCCAGCGGCTCGCCGCGGTCCTTGGACGATTCGATCGGCTCCTGGCCGACTTCGGAAACGGTGTAGTGGAAGCGGACAACGCGGTCTTTTTCGATCTTCATGCGCGACTCTGTCTGGTTCTGCCGGAGGCAGACGGGTTGGGGCGGGTTGTCGCCCGGCGGGGACGCCGCCATCATGACGGCCAATCCAAGGTGGCGCATTATCCGGAGAACATGCACATCACGCCAGTTTCGTCCGGCCCGCGCCGGCTGTCCGTGCCCGCCCTGCTGCTGGTCCTGCCCCTGCTGCTGACCGCCTGCGGCGGCGGCAAGGCCACCCGGACGGCGGCGCCCCCGCCGTCGGCGCACTGGCCGGCGACCACCCCGGACAATCCCGAGGCCGCCAATTCAGTACTGATGCGTGCCATCAGCCTGGTCGGCACGCCCTACCGTTACGGCGGCAACACCCCCGAATCAGGCTTCGACTGCAGCGGCCTGGTCGCCTATGTCTACCGCGAGATGCTGGATCTGAAGCTGCCGCGCACCTCGCGCGACCTGGCCGCCGTACAGGGCCCGAGGATCGATCCGAAGCGTCTGGCCACGGGTGACCTGGTGTTCTTCGGCAGCCGCGGCAACGTCACCCATGTCGGCATCTATGTCGGCGAGGGGCGCTTCGTGCACGCCCCCAGCACCGGCGGCACGGTGCGCCTGGACTCGCTCAGCGGGCCCTACTGGAAGGACCACTACACAGGGGCCAAACGCGTCCTTCGCTAAAATGAACAGGCGTCATGTTCAAAATTGAGAATTGCGTCACAGTGAAAATAACGTTTTTATAACGGAATTTTTAACTTATCAGTGCTTTTACAGGGCATGATGCCCCATCGTTTTTTTTCTGTGACCGACGCGTGACGACTGACGACCTGACGTGCAAAGGCCAGACCGCCGCTTCTCCGCGTAGTGTCCGCCCTGTTCTTCTGGGCTTGGCACTGTGCCTGACCAGCCTCCCCGCCTGGTCGCAGACCGTTCCCTCACGCGCCGACGCTGTTCCGGTCCCGGCGACCGACAATGGCGTACGTGTGACGGGCAAGACCGAAGTCGCGGCCCCCCAGCGCAGCCGCACCGATGCAGCCGCCAGTGCCACGCTGGCCGCCCTGCTGCCGCACCTGGCCGCCAACGACACCATTCCGCTGATGGACCGCTCGGCCATGGTCGCCGGCGATCTGAGCCGCCTGCTCGCCAACTACGACACCAGCAGCGCTGCCAATGGCAGCGTTGTCGGCAGCGCCGCCGACAATGGCAAGGTGCAGTCGCTGCTGCGGCGGGCGATGACCCTGCTCGGCACCCCCTATCGCTGGGGTGGCAGCAATCCGGACAGCGGCTTCGACTGCAGCGGCCTGGTCGGCTACGTCTTCCGTTCGGCGCTGGGCATCGAACTGCCGCGCGTCTCCCGCGAGATGGCACACGACAACAACGCCGAGCTGATCAACGACCGTGCCGCCCTGGCCGCGGGTGACCTGGTGTTCTTCGGTCGCAAGGGCCGGGTCGACCACGTCGGCATCTATGTAGGTGACGGCCGCTTCCTGCATGCCCCGAGCGCAGGCAAGGATGTCCGGGTGGACACCCTGCTCAGCGGCTACTGGGGCAACAAGTTCATGCAGGCGCGCCGCGTCGAGCTCTGACGCCGCCTTTCCAGGCACCGCCTGATAGCTGAAAGCCGCTGCCCTGCAGCGGCTTTTTCGTTGCCCGCGGAATGCCTGGGATGCGTCTTCCCTTCCCTGGCCCGGCGGGCACGCCCCCAACGAAAAGGCCCGCCAGTCCGGCGGGCCTTCATCTCTCGCATGACAGGCCGCTGCGCGGCGTCTCAGCTGCGTGGCGGCGTAGGGTCCGGGTCATCCACGCCCACGTTGCTGGAGGGATTGTCGTACACCGACTGGTCGAGCAGGCCGGTCTCCTTGGCCACCAGCACCGGCACCAGCATCTGACCGGTCACGTTGGTCATGGTGCGCATCATGTCCAGGATACGGTCGATGGCATACAGGTAACCGATGGTCTCCAGCGGCAGATTGGCGGCACTGAGCACCACGGTGGCCATGATCACGGCCGTACCCGGCACACCGGCAGTACCGAAGCTGCCCAGCACCGAGGCGATCAGCACCACCACGTACTGCTCCGGCGTCAAAGGCACGCCGCTGTACTGGGCGATGAAGACCGCGCACAACGCGGGGTAGATCGCGCCGCAGCCGTCCATCTTGATGCTCGCACCCAGTGGCACCGCGAATGCACCGTAGTCCTTGTTGACGCCCAGGTTGTGGGTGATCGAACGCAGCGCCACCGGCATCGCGGCGAAGCTGGAGGAGCTGACGAAGGCGACCTGCATGCCTGGCGCCGCGCCGCGGAAGAACTTCAGCGGGTTCAGGCCGTGCGCCAGCAGCAGCGCGCTGTAGACGACCACGATGTGCAACGCACAGGCCACGTACAGGGCCAGCACGAAATGCCCCAGCGGCAGCAGCTTTTCGAAACCGTAACTGCCCACCAGGCCGGCAATCAGGCCGAAGGTACCGATCGGGGTGACTTCCAGCACGAAGCGGGTCACCTGGATCATGATGTCGCTCATCTGGCCGACCAGCTTCCGCGCCTCGGTCACCTTCTCGCCCAGCTTGACGATGGCAAAGCCCACCAGGCCGGCGAAGAAGATCACCGGCAGGATCGAGCCCCTGCCAGCGGCCAGCACGGTCTCGCCGGCAGCATTGACGCGGGTGCCGATGCCGGACAGTGCATAGAAGACGTTGGCCGGCACCACATCCAGCAGCACCTGTACCACGCTGGGAACCTCGCGCGGTACATAGTTGCTGGCCATGGACAGCTGCAGGCCACCAGCACCGGGCTGCAGCACGGTGCCCACGCCCAGGCCCACGCACACCGCCAACGCCGCGGTAATCACGAACCACAGGAAGGTGCGGCCACTGAGCGCTGCAACCGACTTCTGGCCATGCAGTGACGAGATCGCGTTGATGACCGCGAAGAACACCAGCGGCACCGCGATCATCTTGATCAGGGTGACATACAGCTCACCGAGCGGACCGAACCACGTTTCCGCAGCGGGGCCGAGCGCCCAGCCGGCCAGCGCACCAAGCACGAAGCCGCCGACCACGCGCTGCCAGAATGGAATCCGCAGCCAGGCAGAGACCAGCGTCATAGGCAATCCAGAGGGGAAGGAAGGGATGCTGGCACGATAGCCCAAGGCGGCCCGCAGAACGACCGTCCGCCCGGCAAATCAGTGTGTCATCGGCGTGCCTTGCGAGGGCGGGCATAATGAACGTCCCGTTACAGTTTGTGAGATCCCAGCGTCCATGCGCCGTTCCGTCTCCCTGTTGGCCACGTGTGCCACCACCCTGCTGCTCGGCGCCTGCGCCAGCCCCCCCCCCGCTTCCGCGCCGGCAGGCCTGAAGGTCGCCGTCGAGCCGGTTGCACACCCGGCCGGCGAGACGCCGCAATGGTGGTACCGCAGCGGCGCCGCCCAGGCCGCCGCCAATGGCGCGATGGCCGGCAAGGCCCGGAATGTCATCCTGTTCCTCGGCGACGGCATGAGCCTGACCACCGTGGCCGCTGCGCGCATCTACGAAGGCCAGAAGAAGGGCGGATCGGGTGAAGAGAACCTGCTGTCCTGGGAACGCTTCCCCGCCACCGCGTTCAGCAAGACCTACAACACCGACTCGCAGACCCCTGATTCGGCGGGCACCATGACCGCCATCACCACCGGCGTGAAGACCCACATGGGCGCGATCGGTGTCAGCGCAGGCGCCCGCACCGATTGTGCCGACAGCCTGTCCAAGGGCCTGCTCACCTGGCTGCAGCTGGCCGACAGCGCCGGCCTGGCGACCGGCATCGTGTCCACCGCGCGCCTGACCCACGCCACCCCGGCGGCCACCTACGCGCACTCGCCGGAGCGCAACTGGGAGAATGACACCGATCTGACCGAAGCGGCCAAGGCCGCCGGCTGCAAGGACATCGCCCAGCAGCTGCTGTCCACGTCGCGCTATGGCCGCGGCCCGCTGGTCGCGCTCGGCGGTGGTCGCGGTGAATTCACCACCGTGGAAGAGCGCGATCCGGAATACGACGACAAGGTCGGCCAGCGCCTGGATGGCCGCAGCCTGGTACAGGAATGGCAGCAGGCGCATCCGCAGGGTGCCTACGTGTGGAACAGCAGGCAGCTGGCCGCCGCCGCGAATGCGCCGGCCATCCTCGGCCTGTTCGAGCCGGACCACATGCGCTACGAGTACGAGCGCCCACAGGATCCGGCCGGTGAGCCGAGCCTGGCCGAGCTGACCGCTGCTGCGATCACCAGTCTGTCGCGCCATCAGGAAGGTTACGTGCTGATGATCGAAGGCGCTCGCATCGACCATGCCAACCACAGCGGCAATGCCTATCGCGCACTGACCGAAACCGTGGCGATGTCCGATGCGGTGCGGGTGGCGTCGGAAATGACGTCGGCCGACGACACGCTGATCATCGTCACCGCCGACCACTCGCACACCCTGAACTTCGTCGGCTACCCCGCACGCGGCAACCCGATCCTGGGCAAGGTGAAGGACAAGGGCGGTGAGGACGGCGCCGGCAAGCTGGACTACGCGCTGGACGGCAACGGCCAGCCTTACACCACCTTGAGCTACGCCAATGGACCGGGCCACACCGGCAGCACCAACCAGCAGCCGGCGGGCAGCAAGCGCTACCCGCACAACCCGAGCAGCTTCGAGCCGGCCAAGGGGCGTCCGGACCTGCATGATGTCGACACCGAGCATCCGGACTACATGCAGGAAGCGCTGGTGCCGATGAAGTCCGAATCGCATGGTGGCGAGGACGTCGGCATCTGGGCGCGCGGTCCCGGCAGCAAGGCGATCCGCGGCACGCTGGAGCAGAACACGATCTATCACATGATCGTGCAGGCAACGCCGGCGCTGCGCGATCGCCTGTGCCAGGCGGGCACCTGCGATGACAAGGGCGTACCGGTGCAGCTGCCGGCGCCCAAGGCCTTCGAACGCAGCGTCGACGGAAAGTAACGGCACGGCGGACGCAGTGTGCAGCCGGGCCATGCCCGGCTGCATCCCGCCCTTGAGTCGAAGGCGCGGCGCGACCCCGGCGATCACCCTACACTTCACCCGTGACTGCCTTCCCCGCCCTGGTTTCCCTCGATGCACCGCTGCTGGTCGGCTACAGCGGCGGCCTAGATTCGACCGTCCTGCTGCACTGGCTACGGCGCTGCACGCAGGCGGCCGGCGTGGGACTGCGCGCTGTACACGTACATCACGGGCTGCAGCCCGACGCCGATGCCTGGGTCCAGCATTGCCAGCAGCAGTGCGCGGCCCTGGGAATCGAACTGGTCGTACACCGCGTGCAGGTCGAGACCGGCACCGGTCTGGGCCTGGAGGGTGCAGCCCGGCAGGCGCGTCGCGCTGCTTTCGTCGCCTCTCTGCGCGACGGAGAGACGCTGGCCCTGGCCCAGCATCAGGACGATCAGGCTGAAACTTTCCTGCTGCGCGCGTTGCGCGGTTCCGGTGTTGATGGCCTGGCGGCAATGAGCAGGGACAGCATGCTCGCCGGCCACCGGCTGTGGCGGCCGCTGCTGCAGGTCCCGCGCGACGCTCTGCATGACTATGCGCGGGCCCACGATCTGCACTGGATCGAAGACCCCAGCAACGACGACGCGTACGCCGACCGCAACTTCCTGCGCCTGCAGGTGCTGCCGCTGCTGCGCCAGCGCTGGCCGCACGCCGCAGCGGCCCTGGCCGGCAGTGCCGATCATTGCGCGCGCACCCGTGGCCTTCTGCAGGAAGAGGACACCGAGCTGCTCGCGCACCTGGAAGCAGCCCCGCGCGTGCTGTCCTTGCAGCTGCTGCGGCAGGTATCGCCGGAACGCGCCGCACGCGTCCTGCGCACCTGGGTGGCCAGCCATGGCGCGGCACCGCTGCCGGGGCGGGTGCTGCAGCAGATGCTCGAGGAAATGCTGCCCTCCGCTTGCGACCGGCAGGCGCAGGTGCGCTGGCAGGATCACGTCATCCAGCAATGGCGCGAGCATGCCTATCTGCTGCCGGCCGAGCTGCCTGCCCTGCCCCTGGACTGGCAGGAGGAGTGGGACGGCCGGGTGCCTCTGGCCTTGCCAGATGGCGGCCAGCTGCGCCTGCTGGGCGCCGCGATGTTCCAGCAGCCGATGCAGGTGCGTGCACGGCGTGGCGGCGAGCGCATCGTGCTGCCGGGACGCAGCCACGCACATGCCTTGAAGGACTGCCTGCAGCGTGAACATCTGGCCCCCTGGCGGCGCGCGCAGCTGCCGCTGCTGTTTGCTGACGGCAACCTGCTGGCCGCCGCCGATGTGGTGATCGCCGCACCGCTGCAGGCCTGGCTGCACGCTCACGACGCCCAGCTGCGGTGGCAGCCGGGTGGCTGGTGAATTGACCCCTGCGCGCGTGCCGTCCACACTTGCCGCATGGCCAAGAAGTCCCCCGAAAACGCCTCCCCTGTTGCCCAGTTCGAGCAGTCGCTCGAATCGCTGGAGCAGCTGGTGGAGCAGATGGAAACCGGCGAGCTGAGCCTGGAAGCGTCGCTCAGTGCTTACGAACGTGGCGTGGGCCTGTACCGCCAGTGCCAGCAGGCGCTGGAGCAGGCCGAACTGCGCGTCCGGCTGCTCAGCGATCCGGCACAGCCCGATACGGCAGAACCCTTCGATCCGCCCAGCCATGACGGCTGAGGCGGCGTTCGCGCGCTGGCGCGACCGGATCGAAAGCCTGCTCGATGCCGCCCTGCCCTCGCCGGCCGATGCACCGCAGCGGCTGCACCAGGCCATGCGCCATTCCGTCCTCGGCGGTGGCAAGCGCATGCGTCCGCTGCTGGTCTATGCCACTGGCCAGTTGTTCGGCGCTCAACCGGAAAGGCTCGACGCGGCCGCGATGGCGGTGGAACTGATCCATGCCTATTCGCTGGTGCACGACGACCTGCCGGCGATGGACGACGATGCACTGCGCCGTGGCAGACCCACCACCCACATCGCCTTCGACGAAGCCACCGCGATCCTGGCCGGGGACGCCCTGCAGACCCGCGCCTTCAGCCTGCTGGCCGAGGCACCACTGCCGGCAACACTGCGCGTGGACTGCCTGCAGGCGCTGGCACACGCCTCCGGTGCCGCCGGCATGTGCGGCGGCCAGGCGCTGGATATCGATGCCACCGGACAGCGGCAGTCGCTGGCCGCGCTGACCCGGATGCATGCGCTCAAGACCGGCGCGCTGATCCGTGCCGCGGTACGTATGGGCGCATTGTGCGGCGATGCGCCGGAGCCGCAGCGGGTGCAGCTGGACGCATTCGCCGATGCACTCGGCCTGGCGTTCCAGGTCCGCGATGACATCCTCGATGTCGAAGCCAGCTCCGAGCAGCTGGGCAAGACGGCAGGCAAGGACCAGGCGCAGGACAAGAGTACCTTCCCCGCCCTGCTCGGCATGGAGGGAGCGAAGGCGCAGCTGCGCGAGCTGGCGGCCCGCATGCAGGCTGCTCTGGCGGGCTACCACGAAGAGGCCGATGCGCTGCGCGCGCTGGCCAGGCTTGCGGTGGAGCGCGATCACTGACGTGGTGCGCAACGAAAACGCCCGGCAATGCCGGGCGTTTTCATGTCCGCATGCAGCCGGTCTTACTTGATCAGGCGCAATGCGAACGGGTAGCGATAGGCTTCGCCGTTGTTGGCCTTGACCGCGGCAATGATGCAGAACACCAAGCTGACCAGTCCGACGATCGGCATCAGGATCGCGCCGATGACCACGATGGTCAGGATGATGCAGACCACCATCGCGATGGCCACGGTGATCTGGAAGTTCAGCGCTTCCTTGGCCTGGTCGGTGACGAAGGACTTGCCGGCGTCGTCCTTGTTGATCAGCCAGATGATCAGCGCGCCGATGAAACCGGTGAAGATGCCCAGCAGGTGCGCGGCCAGGGCCATGGTGCGCTGGTCTGCCGGGACATCGGCGGTGACCGGCGGCGGCGGCGGGACGTTATCGAATTCACTCACGACAAAACTCCTTTTCATTGGGTGGTCTTGACCCACCGGCATCAGGCCGGTTGCGTCAGGCGGCCATAGCTTACGCCATCGACGCCATCAATCATTACCGGCGATGGTCATCCGCCCCACCAGGATCGAACCGGTCCGGATGTGCGAGCGCGGATCGACATCGCTGCCCACCGCTTCGATCGCCATGAACATCTCGCGCAGGTTGCCGGCAATGGTGATGCCGTCCACCGGGTACTGGATCTCCCCGTTCTCGACACGGAAGCCACCGGCCCCCCGCGAGTAGTCACCGGTCACACCATTGACACCCTGCCCCATCAGCTCGGTCACCAGCAGGCCGCTGCCCATCTGCCGGGCGATGTCTTCCAGCGGCCCGGCGTTGGCCGCCAGCTGCAGGTTGTGCACGCCGCCGGCATTGGCCGTGGTCTGCAGGCCCAGCTTGCGGGCCGAGTAACTGCCCAGTACGTAGCGCTGCAGCACGCCATCGCGGACCAGTGGCGACGCGCGGGTCGCCACGCCATCGCCGTCGAAGGCAGCCGAGCGCAGGCCGCGGCGCAGGTGCGGCAGCTCGTCGATCTGCATCCAGTCCGGGAACAGTCGCTGCCCGGCGCTGTCCAGCAGGAAGCTGGCCTGGCGGTAAAGCGCGCCACCGGACACGGCCGACAGCAGATGGCCCACCAGACTGCGCGCCACTTCCGGGGCGAACAGCACCGGCATGCTGCCCGTAGCCAGCGAGCGCGGTTGCAGGCGGGCGACGGTACGCGCGGCGGCCTGGCGGCCGACCTGGGCCGGATCTTCCAGGTCCTGCCTGGCCAGCGCACTGGTGTACCAGCCGTCGCGCTGCATGCCATCGCCTTGGCCGGCAATCAGCGCACAACCGATCGAATGGTGGGTGCCGCGCTCACGGCCAATGAAACCGTGCGAATTGGCGTACACCGACAGACTCTGCGAGGTGGACACCGCCGCGCCATCGGAGTTGCGGATCTGCGCGTCGGCCTCGCGCCCGGCGGCCTCGCAGGCCAGCGCCAGGTCCACCGCCTCGTCGGCCTGCAGGGCCCAGGGATGCCAGCCGTCCAGGTCGGGAAAGTCATTGGCCATCAGGCCGGCATCGGCCAGTCCGGCGGCCGGATCATCCTCGGTGTGGCGGGCGATCGCGCAGGCCTGCTCCACGGTGGCCGACAGGCTGGCCTCGTTCAGGTCGCCGGTGCTGGCGCTGCCCTTGCGCTGGCCGAAGTACACGGTCACGGCAATGCCGCGGTCGCGGGTGGACTGTACGGTTTCCACTTCGCCCAGGCGCACATTGACCTCCAGGCCGCGGTCCTCGCTGCAGCTGACCTCGGCCTGGCTGGCCCCCAGCGCACGGGCACGCTCGAGCAGCTGCTGGGAAAGGTCGGCCAGCCGTTCCAGGCGGGCCGGGCTGTCGTCGCCGACAACCACTTCAGGGGCGATCACGTTCAATGCTTTATCCTGTACAGGTTGGGCCCGGCATCACGCCGGGCGACTTTTTTGAAAGCAGGTGTGGACGATGCGCGGACGCGACGAAGAAACCGGTGAATTCCTTGACAAGAGCCGCAAGCAGAAGCGCGGCGAAGCCCTGGAAGTCCTGGCCCTGGGTGAGAAGCTGGTGTCGCTGACCCCGGCCCAGCTGGCGCGCCTGCCGATTCCGGAGAATCTGCTGCCGCATATCGCCGAGTGCAAGCGCATCACGGCCCACATCGCCCACAAGCGGCAGCTGGCGTTCCTGGCCAAGCACATGCGCCGCGAGGAAGACGAAACCCTGGAGGCGATCCGCGATGCGCTGGACGCCAACAGCGAAACCTCGCGCCGCGAAGTGGCGATGATGCACCGCGTGGAAGACTGGCGCGAGCGCCTGCTGGACGACGGCGACAAGGCGCTGACCGCGCTGCTGGACGAGTATCCGCAGGCGGATCGCCAGCAGCTGCGCACGCTGGTGCGCAACGCCCAGGCCGAGAAGGCGAAGAACAAGCCGCCGCGCGCCTACCGCGAGATCTACCAGGTGCTGCGCGGGCTGATGCTGCCGGCCGCGCTTGGCCTGAAGGTCGCCACCGACGACGACACCGGCGCCGATCTGGACGACGCGACCGACGAGGACTGAGTCCCCGCCGGCCGGGGCGCTGGCCGGGGCCGTTGCCATGTTCAGGCCTGGGTGCCGCCGACGGTCAGGCCCTCGATCAGCAGCGAGGGCTGGCCGACACCCACCGGCACGCTCTGCCCGTCCTTGCCGCAGATGCCCACGCCCTCGTCCAGGGCCAGGTCGTTGCCGACCATGCGCACCTTCTGCATGGTTTCCGGGCCGTTGCCGATCAGGGTCGCGCCCTTCACCGGCGTGGTGATGCGGCCATCCTCGATCAGATAGGCCTCGGTGGCCGAGAACACATACTTGCCACTGGTGATGTCGACCTGGCCACCGCCGAAGTTGACCGCGTACAGCCCCTTCTTCACCGAGCGGATCATCTCCTGCGGATCGTGCTGGCCGGCGCGCATGTAGGTATTGGTCATCCGCGGCATGGTCAGGTGCGCGAACGACTCGCGGCGCGCGTTGCCGGTCGGTGCCATGCCCATCAACCGTGCATTGAGGCTGTCCTGCATGTAGCCGACCAGGATGCCGTCCTCGATCAAGGTCGTGCACTGGGTCGGATGGCCTTCATCATCGACGTTCAGCGAGCCGCGACGGCCGTCCAGGGTGCCGTCATCGACGATCGTCACCCCCGGGGCCGCCACGCGCTCGCCGATGCGACCGGCGTAGACGCTGGTGCCCTTGCGGTTGAAGTCGCCCTCCAGCCCATGGCCGACCGCTTCATGCAGCAGCACGCCAGGCCAGCCCGGGCCGAGCACCACCGGCATCACACCGGCCGGCGCCGGCACCGCGTCCAGGTTCACCAGCGCCTGGCGCAGCGCCTCGCGGGCGAACGCTTCCGGCCGGCCATCGGCGAACAGTTCTTCGTAGCCATAACGGCCACCACCGCCGGCATAGCCGGACTCGCGGCGACCGTTCTGCTCGACGATCACCTGCACGTTCAAGCGCACCAGGGGGCGGACGTCGGCACCCAGAACGCCGTCGCTGCGCGCGATGAGCACGGTGTCAACGCCACCGGACAGGCTGACCATCACCTGCTTCACCCGCGGATCGGCGGCACGCAGATAGCCATCCAGGCGCTTGAGCACTTCAACCTTGGCCTCGTTGCCGAGCCCATCGATCGGATCCAGCGCCGGATACAGCGCGCGTGCATTGCCGCGCAGCAGCGAGCGGCCCGCCTGGGCACCGCCCTCGCGCGAAATCGCGCGTGCCGACTGCGCCGCCGCCAGCAGCGCATCGGCATGGATGTCATCGGAATAGGCGAAGCCGGTTTTCTCGCCGGCAATGGCACGCACGCCGACCCCCTGCTCGATGGAATGGGCACCGTCCTTGACGATGCCGTCTTCCACGCTCCAGCTCTCACGCCGGGCGTGCTGGAAATAGAGGTCGCCGAAATCCACACCGGGGCCGAGCAGCTGGCCGAAGGTGCGCTCCAGTCCAGCGGTATCCAGGCCGCCGGGGCGCAGCAGGCGGTCTTGGGCAAGCGTCAGGGCGATATCAGTCATGGCTCTCGATCTGGGGATGCAGGGGCACTCAGGCAAGCCCCGGGGAATGGGAGGCCGCGCTCAGCGCGACCGCGGCAGGTCGGTCACGGCCGGTGGAAGGGTCGGCGCAGGTGCGGGAGCCGGCGGGGTCCGTTCGCGGCTGCGTTCGATCACCTCCACCTTCGGCTCCTTCCAGGGACCGGTCACCTTGTAGGTACGGGCGCCGATCTCACCCAGCGGCTTGGACAGCACCGCATTGGTCGCCGCCCCCAGCGCAGCCCCGACCGGGCCACCGGCCACTGCGCCGACCACGGTCAGCAGATTGCCGGCACGCGGATTGACGTCGATGGTCTGGTCGAACTGCTGCTGGCGCAGGTCGGCCTGGCCGCGGATGGTGATGTTCGCCGCAGGCCCTTCGATCAGCACCTTGTCGGTGCGGGCCACGCCCTGGCCGAACTGCAGGCTGCCCTCGATCTGATTGAACGCGAAGCCCTTGGAGAAGAAATCACGGAAGTCGAACATCAGCCGCCGCGGCAGCTGGGCCACGCTGAGCAGACCCAGCACGCGACCGGCACCGGGGTCCAGTTCCAGCAGCTGACCGTTGCGCGCATGGATATCCAGCTGGCCCTGCAGATTGCCCAGCTGGAAGTCCGACGGCCCGCCATTCCACGACGCCTGCAGCTGCGCCTGGCCGGCGCCGCCACGCAGCTGGCCACCGTAGTCGAGATTCTGCATCAGCGCGCCGAGATCCTCGCTGCGCACCTGCGCGTTCAGCTCGGTGCGGGCGCCGCTGCTGCTGCCCAGCCAGCGGCCGGTGATATCGATCTCCTGGTCGGGCGCGCGGAAGCGCAGGGTCTGCACCTCCAGGCCGTTGCCCCGCGGGCGGGTGCGCAGCACGGCCTGGCCGAGCGCCACCTTGCCGAACTTCAGGTCGGCGATGTCCAGCGCGAACGGCGGCAGTCTGGCCGGATCCATGTCGTTGGCGCCGGCCTGCACCCGGGCCGGTGCCGCTGGCGCACCGGACGCGGCCGGCGGTGACTGCCAGTACACCCGGTCGAGCTGGCCGCTGATGGTGCCGCCCTCGGCATTGGGCACGCTCAGGCGGCCAGCCAGCGAAGGGCCGTCCAAGCGCACATCCAGCGCCTGCGCGCCCGGGCGCAGTTGCAGGCGGGTCTGCTCGAACACCCCTCCGATCA
This sequence comes from Stenotrophomonas sp. TWI169, assembly GCF_039674705.1. Taxonomy (NCBI): domain Bacteria; kingdom Pseudomonadati; phylum Pseudomonadota; class Gammaproteobacteria; order Lysobacterales; family Lysobacteraceae; genus Stenotrophomonas; species Stenotrophomonas sp. TWI169. The sequence goes on from NZ_JBDJOB010000012.1 coordinate 55,460, forward strand.
GCATCAAGCGGCCGACCTGCACGTCGATCGCCCGCAACGGCATCGGATCGCCGTCGCCGTCTCCGCCGCGGGCCAGGCCGATCCACTCCAACGCGTCCAGGGTCGGGCTGTGACCGTTGACCGCCAGCCCGCTGGAAGGCGGCTCGCGGTCGACCTGGCCGCTGCCCAGGGTCACCTGCACGCCGGTCTGATTGTTATGGCTGCGCGCGGCCAGGGCCAGGCGCTGGCCAAACGCCACGTCGATGCGGCCATCCCCCATCGGCAGCTGCGCAGTCACGGTGGTGGCCAGTGGCTCGTCGGCGGGCTTGTCCAGCGGGGCGGGAAGATCCAGGCGCGTGCCTGCCAGATCCGAGCGCAGGCGCAGTTCGCTGGGAGGAGCGGGCGCGCCTGGCGCGACCTTCGGCAGGTTGACGGCGATGGTCCAGGGCGAGGTACCGGTGATGTAGGGCTTGAGCCAGGCCATTTCCGGCGCGCGGTCAATCAGCACGCCTGCATCAAGGCGCGCCGAAAGCTCCGACTCGAAGGCCAGCTTCGGGTCACGCACGAACCCACCCGCGCGCAGGCTCAGTTGGCCGTCCTGGCCCAGATGGCGCACCGCCAGTTGCTCGGCGGCAAAACCACCGTTGCCGTAGCGGGCCAACCCACGCATGTTGTCGAATTCCAGCGCGAAGCGCTTCTCCACCAGCTTCACGCCGGCCAGATCGACCGTGCCCTGCAGGTGACCTCCCCCTTCGTCGGCATGCAGCGGCTGCAGCAGGTCGAAGGTCACCTGCGCCGGCCCGGTGGCGGTCAGGTTGTCCAGCGTCTCGCCGTATTCCTGGTGCAACGGGCTCTGCCGCAGCAGCGCCAGCAGCTTTCCGGCTTCGCTGCGGGTATCGGCACGCACGTACAGCGGCTGCTGGCCGAAATCCTTGATGCCGGCCTCGAAGTGCTGCACCGGCACGCCTGCCAGGTCACCGCGCCCCTGCATGTGGAAGCCAGGACCGATGAAGGCGATGTCGGCGTCAACCTGGCTCATCAGCGGCCAGTCGCGCTGGAAGCGGATGTCGCCGCGGGTGATATGGCCGGTGGCCTCGAACCGCCCGTCGTTGTTGTCGAAGGGCCAGTCGTCGAGGTCACCGGTGACCAGGCCGATACCATCACGCACCTGGCCGCCGGCCAGCGCCATGTCCAGCCAGTCGGTGGCTCCCTTGCTCATCCTGGAATGGATCCAGAAGCGCTTGGCGGCCGTCATCGGTACATCGTCCAGCTTGGCCGCCAGCTGCAGCCACGGACGCGTGCCATTGCCCTGGAACCAGACACCACCGCGCAGATCGGCTGCGTAATCCGTGCCTTCCACACGCAGGGCGGCCGTGCCGATGCGCCAGCCGCCGCCTTCGTCGCGCCACCCCACCACCTGGCCTGCCAGGTGCAGGTCATGGCGCACGCCGAAGCCGGTCGGCCAATCGAACTGGAGCTCGCGCTGCGGCTGCAGCTGCAGGCGGAAGCCATCGGCGTCGCCTTCGAAATGGCCGCCCAGCCCTCGCAGGCCGGGTGCGTCACCGACGCTGGCGAAACCCAGCGACTGCAGCTCGCCCTGGGCCCACAGCGGACCGTTGCGCTTGCCGGCCAGCTGCAGTTCCCGCAGATCCAGCTGCGGCTTTGACAGGAACAGCCAGCGCCGCAGGCCAGGGTCCAGGCGGTCACTCAGCGCCAGCGCACGCAGCGCGGTGCCGGCCTGCACCGCCCCGCTGCGGATGCCCAGTTGCGTGCCGACCTGCAGTTGCAGTCCATCAAGCTGCTGCGCGCCGGTGTCGTCCACCAGCCGCAGGCGCGGTACCTGCATCGCCCATCCGTCCGCCTGCCGCTGCCAGCGCAGCAGCGCCTGCATGCGCTGCAACTGCAGCCGCGGCACTGCCAGCCCCGGCATCGGTGCGCCGTCGATGCGCAGATCCCGCAGATCCGAATCGGTGGTCAGCGCCACGGGGACGAAATCGCGCAGGGTCAGCCACACATTGAGTTCGCCGCGTCCTTCACGCAGGCGCACGCCGCCGGCCGCCAGCAACGGCGACCAGGCGCGGAAATCGATGGGATCGGCGCCCAGCCATGCCTCGCCGTCGCCACGCACACGGTCCACATCCAGCACGGCGGTCAGCGGCAGTGCGTCGGTCTGGGCCCAGGCCCGCACGCCTACCCGCAGGCGGTCGCCATTGACGCGCAGGCGCAGATCGACGCGCGGCAATACGGTGTCGATGCCGAGTGCCGGGGCCTGCACGCCCAGCCGGCCGCCGATCACCTGCAGCTCGCCCAGCCGGCGCAGCGCCTCCAGCGGGTCACCACCGCTGCTGGGCTGCGGCAGGCCACGCACCGACCAGCGACCGTCCTCGCTCTGCTGCAGATCCAGGGCCAGGCCGCGCAGACGCAGCTCGGTCAACGAACGGCCCGGCAGCAGGCCGCTGTACATCGACACCAGGATTTCAGCCTCGCCGACCGCCAGGCCCTGCCCGGCGCCGATGCGCAGGCCCTTCAGCTGCAGCAGCGGGCCACGACGGGTCCACGCCGTGTCCAGTTGGTCGAAACGGACCGGCTGGCCTGCGCGCTCGCTCAACCAGGCGGCGATCCTGTCGGGGTGTCGCTCGGCCAGCGGCAGCAGCTGGCTGAAGGTGCCCACCAGCAGCGCCAGCCCGACCAGGGCCACCGCACAGGCAGCAATGAGATGACGGCGGATCCTTCGCAGTCGCAGGCGCGGCGGCGCGCTCATCGGCCGCCGCCGACCTTCGGCCGGCGTGGATCAGAGCAGCACAACATCGAACTGCTCCTGCAGGTACTGCTCATCCGCCTGGAAGCGGATGCTCTTGCCGAGGAACTCTTCCAGCTCGGCCACCGCCGCGGATTCCTCATCGGTGATGCGCGCCACCACCTTGGTCGACGCGATCACCAGCAGGCGCGCGGCATCGAACTGGCGCACCGCGCGGGTGATCTCGCGGAAGATCTCGTAGGTGACCGTTTCGGTGGTCTTGATGGTGCCGCGACCGCTGCACTGCGGGCAGGTCTCCGACAGCTGGCGCTCCAGGCTTTCGACCGTGCGCTTGCGGGTCATCTCCACCAGGCCCAGCGGCGAGAAGTCGTAGACCGTGGTCTTGGCATGGTCCCGCGCCAGCGCCTTTTCCAGGGTCCGCAGCACCTGGCGGCGGTGCTCGGCATCGTCCATGTCGATGAAGTCGATGATGATGATGCCGCCGAGATTGCGCAGGCGCAGCTGCCTGGCCACGGCCTGCGCCGCCTCCAGGTTGGTGCGGAACACCGTCTCCTCCAGGTTGCGCTGGCCGAGGAACGACCCGGTGTTGACGTCGATGGTGGTCATCGCTTCGGTCTGGTCGATCACCAGGTAGCCACCGGACTTCAGCGGCACCTGCTTGTCCAGCGCGCGGCCGATCTCGTCCTCCACGCCGAACATGTCGAAGATCGGGCGATCGCCGGAGTACAGCTCCAGCTTCTCGGCCAGCACCGGCATGTACTTGGCCACGAAAGCCTGCAGCTGCGCGAACGTTTCCTTGGAATCGACCTTCACCTTGTCCACGTCCTTGCGGATCAGGTCGCGCACCGAACGCAGCGGCAGGCTCAGGTCTTCATAGATCACGCTGCAGGGGGTGGCGTCGCGGCCGCGGCGCTCCACCACGTTCCAGACCCGCGACAGATAGGCGATGTCCTCGGCGATGGCTTCGGCCGGCTGCCCTTCGGCGTTGGTGCGCACGATGTAGCCGTAGCCGCCGTGCTGTGCCGACAACTCGGTCACCAGCGCCTTCAGGCGCGCGCGCTCGGCCTCGTCCTCGATGCGCGCGGACACGCCCACCACTTTCGATTGCGGCAGCAGCACCATGTAGCGCGACGGGATGCTGATCTGCGTGGTCAGCCGCGCGCCCTTGGTACCGATGGGATCCTTCACCACCTGCACCACGATGTCCTGGCCGTCGCGCAGCAGCTCGACGATCGGCACGCTGGCCGGTGGTGGCAGCGTGGTGTTCTCGGTGTCGGCACTGGCCACCGGCGCTGGCCGCACCACGTCGTTGGCATGGAGGAACGCAGCGCGCTCAAGGCCGACCTCGACGAAGGCGGCCTGCATGCCCGGCATCACCCGCTGCACCTTGCCCTTGTAGATGTTGCCGACCACACCCCGGCGCCAGCCGCGCTCGATGTGCAGTTCCTGCAGCATGCCATTCTCGATCACCGCGACCCGGGTCTCGCGTGGGGTCACATTGACCAGGATTTCCTCAGACATCTGCAGCCTCCCTGGCGGCGTTGGCAATGGGAGCCGGCACGCCGCAGCGCGCCAGCAGACGATCGGTGTGCAGCAGCGGCAGCCCCATCACACCGGAGTAGCTGCCGGACAGGTGTTCGATCCAGCGCTCGGCCCCACCCTGGATGGCGTAGGCCCCGGCCTTGTCCAGCGGCTCACCGGTGGCCACATAGGCGGCGATGTCGGCGGCGCCGATCGCAGCGAACGTGACCTCGGACACCACCAGTTCGCTGTCCAGCCCGGCCGCGCCGACCACCACCACGGCCGTCATCACCTGGTGCGTGCGTCCGGCCAGGCGCGTCAGCATTGCCCGGGCATCGGCGGCATCGACCGGCTTGCCGAACACCTCGCCATCAAGCACGACCTCGGTGTCCGAGCCCAGCACCCGTGCGTCCGGGTCGTCGGCCAGCACCCGGGCCAACCCGGCGCGCGCCTTGTCGGCCGCAACCCGGCAGACGTACTGCTCGGCGCTTTCACTGGGCGCGCGCTGCTCGACAACCTCCAGGTCAAGCGCCTGGAAGGGGCGTCCGAGTCGGGCCAGCAGCTGGTTGCGTCGGGGGGAGCGGGAAGCAAGATAGAGCATCGGCACAGCATAACCTGAGGCCGCCGCCTGAATCGTCGGCAACCTGCTCCCGCGTGCCTTCAACCCCGAACGGACTCACAGCGCGTTCATCGCTACGACACCACCCTCACGCCACAACAAGGAGATCCCATGCGCCTGACCGCCTCCCCGCTGCTGCTTGCCCTGTCCCTCGCCCTTGGAGCCTCGATGTCCGCCCATGCCGCCCCGCCGCCGCCGATCGCCGCCCCGGCCGAGGGCACCCTGCTGAACATTTCGGCCAACGCCGAAGCGACCCGTGTGCCGGATGTGGCCACCCTGTCGGCCGGCGTGGTCACCCAGGCCGCCGACGGCAACAGCGCCATGCGCCAGAATGCGCAGCAGATGGACAAGGTGCTGGCCGCGATCAAGGCGGCCGGCATCGCCGAGCGCGATGTGCAGACCAGCGGCGTCAGCCTCAACCCGCAGTACCGCTATGCCGACAACGAAGCGCCGAAGATCACCGGCTACCAGGCCAGCAACACCGTCAGCCTGAAGGTCCGCGACATCGCCAAGCTGGGCCGGGTGCTCGATGCGCTGGCCGCCCAGGGCGCCAACCAGATCAACGGCCCCAGCTTCGAGATCGACCAGCCGGAGCCGGTCTATGACGAAGCCCGCCTGGCCGCGCTGAAGAAGGCACAGGCGCGCGCCCAGACCTATGCCAAGTCGCTGGGCCTGCAGGTGCGCCGCATCGTCAGCATCTCTGAAAACAGCAACGGCGGCTTCCGCCCGGTGCCGATGATGCGGGCACAGATGGCCTCGGCCGCCATGGACAAGGCCACGCCGGTCGCGCCGGGCGAATCCACCGTTTCGGTCAACCTGGACGTGGTGTTCGAGCTGGGTCGCTGACGACCCGGCACGGCGGGGGCACTGTCCGCCGGACAGCGCCCTGCCCTGATCTGCTGCCCACGGGGCCGGATGCCTTTCCAGCGGAAAGGTCTCCGGCCCCGTTGCGTAGATGAAGGCCAGTTCAACATCGCCTGACATGCCTCTAGGCAATGGCGGCCACGACGCGCTAATGCTTGGCTGCCAGCCGCGTGCGGCAAACCCCGATGGCGGCCCTGGTGCGTTGACGTCTTTCGACACTGGCACGGAGGTGGACCATGGTTCGTACGTATCCCGTTGCATCCGCGCACTTCGACCCCGCCCGCATCGCCGCCTGGAGCGCGGCCATCGCACTGCATCTGCTGGCGTTGCTGCTGCTGCTCATCCCCGCCACCTACCAGGCGGTACAGGCCCCGCGTGACACGACCACGGTCCGCTGGATCGAAAAGGTCGAGACACCGGAACCTCCGCCGATCCTGCCCACCGAACCCGAACAGGTGAAGGTCGCCCCCCGCTCCCAGGCAGTGCCGACCGCACCGGCGCTGCCAGCCCCCACCGCAACGGTCGAAGACGCGCCAGGCATCGTCCTGCCGGCCGCCGAACCGACCGCCGTGATGGCGCCGCCGACGCTGGCGGCAGCTACGCCGCTGGCGGGAGCCCAGCTGCAGTACCGCAGTGCGCCGCCCCCGGCCTATCCCATCCCCGCGCTGCGCAACCGCGAACAGGGCACGGTCCTGCTGCGCGTGGAAGTGGACAGCAACGGCCAGCCTGTTGCGGTCAGCATCGAACGCAGCAGCGGCTCGCGCAGCCTGGACCAGGCCGCACGCCAGCAGGTGCTGCGCCACTGGCGGTTTGAGCCCGCCCAGCGTGACGGCGTGGCGGTGCCTGCCATCGGCATGGTGCCGGTGCAGTTCTCGCTGCCCGACTGACCGCTGCACCGGCCCGGCCTCAGGCCGGGCCGGAATCCGCGACCGGGTTTGCGAATCCGCACACCGCCCGTCCGCGCGCTGCCGATTAAGCAAAATTTCACGACTCCGTCACCTGCCGGAAACCTAGATTGGCCCGTCCCGGACCTGATCCGGCGACAGCCCTCAACGCAAGGTTTTCCAGTTAGGAGAGAAGCTGTGAAACACCCGATCCATCGGCCCGCCAGCCGCCGTGACACCCTGGCATCGTCCATCACTCACATCCTTACCGGCAGCACCCTGCTGCTGGCCGGCGCCGTGGTTTCCTCCTCCGCCTTCGCCCAGGAGCAGGCCACCAATCTCGACCGCATCACGGTCACCGGCTCGAACATCCCGCGCACCAATACCGAGACACCGTCCCCGGTGCAGGTGGTGACCCGCCAGGAGATCGACCGCACCGGCAAGACCACGGTCGCCGAATACCTGCAGACCCTGACCGCCGACGGTTCCGGCTCGATTCCCAAGACCTTCGGCAACGGCTTTGCCGGCGGCGGCGCCGGCATCTCCCTGCGTGGCCTCGGCGCCGGCTCGACGTTGGTGCTGTTGAATGGCCGCCGCATGGCCACCTACGGCCTGGCTGACGATGGCCAGAAGGTCTTCACCGATCTGAGCACCATTCCGCTGGATGCGGTGGAGCGCGTGGAAGTTCTGAAGGACGGCGCATCGGCGATCTATGGCTCCGACGCCATCGCCGGCGTGGTCAACATCATCCTGCGCAGCGATTTCCAGGGCGCGATCCTGCGCGGTTCCTACGGCGTCTCCGGCGACGGCGACGGCGATGCCAAGAAGGCGACGCTGACCGCAGGCACCGGCGACCTGGCCACCGATGGCTGGAACGCATTCTTCAGCCTGGACGTCGGCAAGACCGACGCGATCAAGATCGGCGATCGCAAGAACCGCAAGTGGATCGGCACCGGTGACATCCGTCGCTGGGGCTATTCCGCCGCCGACGCGCAGTTCCTGGGCGGTGCCTACCTGTCCGGTGGTACTGCCGGTGGCGTGGGCCCGAACGGCTCGGTGTTCGACGACCGCAATGTCGACGACGACAATCCCGCGTTCCTGGTGGCTCTGCCGGGCTGTGCCAATCTGACCAGCATTCCCGGCCAGACCGATGCGACCGCACAGCAGCAGGGCTGCCTGTGGGATCCGGCGCAGAAGTTCCGTGACCTGAGCCCGGAAGAGAAGTACATCAACGTGTTCGGACGTGCCAGCTTCGCCTTCGGCGAAGGCGGCGAGATCTACACCGAGATCGGCTACTCGAAGAAGGAAACCACCTTCAGCAACACGCCCTCGGGCGTGTCCGGCGGCTGGGGCTACCCGGAAGGACCGGTCAACGCCAACAGCGGTTCCGGTGCCACCGTGCTCGGCCCGGATCATCCGGACAACCCGATTCCCGGCCAGGCCTCGCGCCTGCGCTATTCGGCCTGGGACGTTGGTCCGCGCGTGACCAACAACACCAACGAGTTCAACCGCTTCCTGGTGGGCGTCAAGGGCAACTGGGGCGACTGGAACTATGACACCGCCTACCTGCACTCGGGCACCGACCTGATCAACCGTCGTACTGGTTTCCTGCACTACGACAACGTCCGCTGTGCACTGGCCAACCCGAACTGTGCCGGTGGCGTATGGCGCATCGGCGACAACGCCAACCTCAACTCGCAGGCGCTGTACGATTTCATCTCGCCGGAGATCAGTGCACGCGCCAAGTCCAGCCTGGACATGTTCGACTTCACCGTGTCGCGCAGCCTGATGGACCTCAAGGGTGGCCCGCTCGGCCTGGCGATGGGCACCGAGTGGCGCAAGACCAGCAACAGCCTGACCCCGCAGACGTTCACCGACACCGGCGACATCATCGGCCTGGGCTACTCGGCCTATGACGGTACCCAGAACGTGTATGCCGGATACGTCGAACTGTCCGCGCCGGTGCTGGAACAGCTGGAGCTGTCCGGTGCACTGCGCTACGACAAGTACGAGAGCGGTGAAGGCAAGGCGACGCCGAAGCTGGGCGTGAAGTGGACACCGGCTGACTGGATCGCGCTGCGCGCCAGCTACGCCGAAGGTTTCCGCGCGCCGAACCCGGCCGAGAACGGCGACGGTGGCCTGGCCGCCTTCTCCAACGCCCGCGACCCGGTGCGCTGCGCCATCAGTGAAGCCGAATGCACCGCACGCTCGGTGGCGATCATCACCCGCCCCAACAGCGACCTGAAGCCGGAGGAATCCAAGAGCTATTCGGTGGGTATCGTGCTGCAGCCGACCTCCTCCACCTCGATGACGGTGGATGCGTGGCAGATCAAGCGCACCAACGAAATCGCCCAGGGCAGCACCGCCGACGCCATTGCCGCCGGCAACGTCCTGCGCGACACCAACCTGCTCAACGGCATTGCCGGCACCGGCAGCATCCTGGCGGTCAACACGCAGTACATCAACGCCGCTTCCACCCGCGTGCGCGGTATCGACACCGATATCCGCCAGACCTTCGATATCGGTCCGGGCCAGCTGGAAATGGATCTGCAGTGGAGCCATGTGCTGAAGTTCGAGCGCACCGATGCCGATGTGACGGTCGACTACGCCGGCACCCACGGCAACTGCGACGTCACCAACTGCATCGGCACGCCGAAGGACCGCATCAACTTCGGCACCACCTGGAGGCAGGGCCCGTGGAGTGTCAGCGGCGTCGCCAACTACATCAGCAAGCTGGAGAACAAGGACCGCCGTGGCGGCGACTACCTGGCGTTCTACGAGGATGGCTCGCCGGTCGAGAAGATCTCCTCGTTCACCACCTTCGACCTGTCCGGTCGTTGGAACATCACCGAAGCCTTTGAACTGAACGCATCGGTGCAGAACGTGTTTGATCGCATCGCACCGCTCGATCCGACCACCTATGGCGGCGTGAACTACAACCCGCTGCACTTCAGCGGAGCCATCGGCCGCTACTTCACGGTCGGTGCCAAGTACACCTTCAACTGATCGTCGCTGCAGCATCACCTTCGGAGGCCCGGGCACATGCCCGGGCCTCCGTCGTTGCAGATGTTGCATGCGGCTTCACGGCACTGCCGCTACTGTGCCCCTGCGGCCGCGCTGCCGCAGGGGAGATTCATGGCTGCGACCTCACAACGGCTGGGCCTGGCTGCACTGACCGCTCTGGTGGTCGGCTCGATGGTCGGCGCCGGCATCTTTTCCCTGCCACAGAACGTGGCGCGCAGCGCCGGTCCGGCCGCCGCGATCATCGGCTGGGCGGTGAGTGGCGCCGGCATGCTGATGCTCGCCTTCGTGTTCCAGGCCCTGGCCAACCGCCGGCCGGACCTCGATACCGGCATCTACGCGTATGCGCGGGAAGGCTTCGGCAACTACATCGGCTTCTCCGCGGCATGGGGCTACTGGGTTGCCTCGGTACTCGGCAACGCCAGCTTCTTCGTGCTGATCTTCAGTGGCCTCGGCCACTTCATGCCGGTGTTCGGTGAAGGCAATACGCCGGCAGCGGTGGCCGCCTCGTCGCTGTTGCTATGGACCGTGCACCTGCTGGTGCTGCGCGGCCTGCGCACTGCCGCCATCGTCAACGGCCTGGTCACGGTGGCCAAGCTGCTGCCCATTGCGTTGTTCCTCATCCTGGCCGCCGGCGCGTTCCGCATGGACGTGTTCGGCGCCGATTTCCTGGGTACCCCCGCACTCGGCGATCTCGGCCAGCAGCTGCGCGGCATGATGCTGGTGACCGTATGGGTGTTCATCGGCATCGAAGGCGCCAGCATCTATTCCCGGCGCGCTGCGCGTCGTGCCGATGTAGGGCGCGCGACCGTGATCGGCTTTCTCGGCGTATGGCTGCTGCTGGTCCTGGTGAGCCTGTTGTCGATGGGCGTGCTGTCGCAGGCCGAGCTGGCCGCCCTGCCCAATCCATCGATGGCCTACGTGCTGCGCGCCATCGTCGGCGAATGGGGCGCGACCGTGATCATCATCGGTTCGATCATCTCGGTGCTTGGCGCCCTGCTGGCCTGGGTACTGCTGTGCGCCGAGGTGCTGTATGCGGCTGCCGGTGACGGCACCATGCCCGCGTTCCTTGGCCGCGAGAATGCGCGCGGCGTGCCGGCCAATGCGCTCTGGCTGAGCAACGGCCTGATCCAGTTGTTCCTGCTGCTGGTGCTGGTGAATTCCGGCAGCTATACCGGCCTGGTACTGCTGGCTGCATCGATGAGTCTGGTGCCCTATTTCCTGTCCACGGCATTCGGCGTGCAGCTGGCCTGGCGTGGTCAGGCCTATGCGGGCGGCGAAGCGGGAATCCGCTGGCGCGACTTCAGCGTCGCGCTGCTGGCGAGCGCATACGCGCTGTGGCTTGTGTATGCCGGTGGCCTGCACAACCTGCTGCTGTCGGTGCTGTTGTATGTGCCGGGCGTAGCGCTGTTCGCGCTGACCCGTCGCCAGCGTGGCGAACAGGTGTTCACGCCTTGGGAGTGGGTGCTGTTCGGCGCCATCCTGGCCGTTGCGATCGCCACACTGATGGCGTTCTGGCGAGGAGCGCTGACTCTGTAGAGCAAAAAAAAAACCTGCATCTCGCGATGCAGGTTTCTGAAAGTGGCGCCCGAAGTTGGACTCGAACCAACGACCCCCTGATTAACAGTCAAGTGCTCTAACCGGCTGAGCTATTCGGGCAGACGAACAGTATAACGGCTCTTCACGCGCGATGGTAGGGGTGATTTGCAATCATTGCGGCGGCCCGGTACAGCTGTTCCGCCACGACCAGCCGCACCAGCATGTGCGGCAGCGTGAGCGGACCAATCGACCACTTCTCGTCGGCCAATGCCGAAACTTCGGGCGAATGCCCCTCGGGACCGCCGATCAGGAACGCCAGGTCCCTGCCCTGTCCCCGCCAATGCTCCAGGCGCTGCGCCAGCTGTTCGGAACTGAGCTGGCGGCCGGGCACATCCAGCGCCACGACGTAGGCATTCTTCGGCAGCGCGGCGATCACCCGCCGGCCCTCGTCCTCGGTGGCACGGCGTGGATCGCGGCCTTTGCCGCGCAGGCCGGGCTCGATCTCGACCAGCTCGAACGGCAGCCAGTGCGAGAGCCGCTTCTGGTACTCGGCGAACCCCTGCGCGACCCAACTGGGTGCGCGTTCACCGGTGGCGATCAGGCGGGCTTTCATCAGCGCTCCTCGAAAACGTCGACGGCGCCATCGGCGCCGTCGAAGGGATGCATCAACGTGCGGCTCAGGCCACTTCGTCGTCGCTGGACGGCGGCTGGTCACCGACCGTCCACAGGCGCTCGAGGGCGTAGAACTCACGCACGCGCGGCAGCATCACGTGGACGATCACGTCGCCCAGATCGACCAGTACCCACTCGGCTTCGCGCTCGCCCTCAACCCCGAGCGGCATCACGTCGATCTTCTTGGCGAAGCGCACGACCTCGTCGGCGATCGACTTGACGTGGCGGGTCGAAGTACCCGAGACGATCACCAGGTAATCGGCAACGCTGGACCGGCCGCGCACGTCGATCTCGACCAGGTCCTTGGCCTTCAGGTCTTCGGTGGCTTGACGGACACTGGCCAGCAGTTCCGGCACGGACGGCGGCGGGCTGGGCAGATCGACCTTGATGGTCTGGGGCTGGGTCTGGTTGCTCAAAGTGGATCGACTCGATAAACGTGGGGGCGATTATACGGGGATGGCGCGGTCGCGGCATTCACGGTGTTGCCGGATGGTACAGCCGCTGCGCGGCCACGTAGTCGGCCACCGCCGGCGGCAGCAGGGCACGCCAGGGCCCTGCCGCGGCGATCTGCGCGCGCACGGCGCTGGCCGATTCCCCGCGCAACGGATGGTGCAGGCGCAGGATGCGGCCGGCCGGACTGGCAAACAGGTCCTGTTCGCTGTCGGCCCACCGCCCTTCCAGGACACGGCCGAGCTCGCCGTCGACCGAGGCCTGCAGTGGACTGCCCGGCCGCTCCGCCACCACGAAGTGGGCCAGGCCGAACAGCGCCTCCCACTCATGCCAGCCGGGCAGGCCCAGCAGGCTGTCGGCGCCGACCAGCCAGGCCAGGGGCCGGCTGGGACCGAGCTCGCCGCGCAGTTCGCGCAGGGTATCGACGGTGTAGGACGGGCGACCGGGAAAGCGCGCGGCCCGATCCAGTTCGTGCCGGTCCAGCAGCAGCCCCGGCTCGTCGCCGATGGCCAGCGACAGCATCGTGCAGCGCTGTTCGGCGGTCGCGCCGGGAACCGGGCGGTGCGGTGGATCGGCCGCCGGCAGCATCCGCACCGCGACCTGCAGCTCATCGCGCGCGGCGCGCGCGATCGCCAGGTGTCCCAGGTGCACCGGATCGAAGGTGCCCCCGTAATAGACCCGCAGGCTCATCGATCAGGCCCGGGCCAGCAGCCGCACGGCGCGCGGCTCGGCCACGGCCACCAGCAGGCGCTCCAGCGCCAGCCAGGCGTCGCCGTCGGCGCGCCCCTTGGCGATGCGGTCGACCAGCCCGGCCTCGGCCACGAAACGTTCCCAGCGCTTGCCTTCCGGATGCCGCTGCAGCGCACGCTTGTACGGTGCCTGCCGCGACTCCCAGATGCCGCGCGATTTCATCTCGGCGGCAAGGTTGCCACCGCGTGCCTGCACCCGCGCCAGCCCGGCACCTGCCAGCAGTTCCCGGATCACGATCGGCATCAGCGCGGCCACCGCCTCGCCTTCGCCGCGCAGGCCGGCAAGCATGCGCAGCACCGCCGCCGGTTGCCCGGAGAACGTGGCTTCCACCAGCCGGAATACGTCGTAGCGGGCGGCATCGGCCACCAGCGATTCCATCCGTTCCACGTCCAGCGCGTGCCCATCGGCCAGCAGCGCCAGCTTGTCGATCTCCTGCGCCGCGGCAAGCAGATTGCCTTCCACGCGCTCGGCCAGGCGCTGCACTGCGGCCGGATCCGCGCGCAGGCCTTTGCTGCGCAGGCGACGCTCGATCCAGTCGGGCAGTTCATGCGGCTTGATCGCCCAGGCCACCGACAGCACGCCGACCCGGCCCACCGCTTCAGCCCATTTGCCCTGGTGCGCCTTGCTCCATTCGTTGGCGGTGATCATCAGCACGACGTCCGGTGCCGGATCGGCGCAGAACCGGCTGATCACCTCGGCGCCGTCCTTGCCCGGCTTGCCACTGGGCAACCGCACTTCCACCAGGCGACGGGCACTGAACAGGCTCGGCGCGTTGAAGCTGGCGTCGAGCTGGCCCCAGTCGAAGTCGCGACCATCGGCGTCGAACACCTCGCGCTCACCGATGCCGGCGGCGCGCGCCCGCGCACGGACCGCGTCGGCGGCTTCCAGCACGCGCAGCGTCTCAGGACCGGCGATCAGGTACACCGGCGACAGCGGGGTATCAGCGCCCTGGCTGGCCAGCTGCTCCGGACGCAGTTCCATGCCGGTCCCGGTCAGGGCTTGATGGCCGGTGCCGGTGTCGGCTCGGCCGGACCCGCAGGATCGACCGGCTTCGGCGCGGACAGGCTGCCCCCCTTCGCGACTTCGGCACGGACCACGCTGTCGATGCGGCGGATGATCGAGGCCGACATTTCCCGGCGCAGTTCATCGGCCAGGATCTCGCGCTCGGTGGTGGTACCGGTCGCGTCGGTGGGCGGCGACACGTAGTCGCGCGACAGTTCGATCACCTGCTGCGGCACCAGTTCGCTGCCATCCTCGCGACGGAAGATGAAGATCACCGCGTAGCGCAGGCTGTATTCCTGCGCACGACCCTGCGAGTCGATCGCGATCGGCAGGTCGCCCCAGCGTTCGGACAACACCTGCAGCTGGGTGCTGGGTTCGTTGCCATCCTCGCTTGCCAGCTTGGCGCCGGACGCCTGCAGACTGCGGTTGAGCAGCTTGACCAGTTCACTGTACGGGGCCGTGGAGACCACCTTCACCGGCGCGGTGTCGGTCGGCAACATCAGCTTGTTGCGCAGATGGAAGCCACAGCCGGCAAGGCCGAGGACAAGAACGAGGGCAAGCAGGAGTCGGGTCATGGAGAACAGTCTGGCGGAGCCGGGCGATCACGGCAACAGACAGCGTGCCCGAGACCGCGTGAACGCAGGGCCATCAACCGCATGCCCCCCGCGTTGCTGGAACACCGGCCGCCGGGAGGGCGGCCGGTGCGGGGTACATCAGGCGGCGACGATGTTCACGATCTTGCCCGGGACGATGATGATCTTGCGCACCGTCAGGCCTTCCATGAACTTCGCTGCATTCGGCTCGGCCAGGGCCAGCGCCTCGACCTGCTCGCGAGCGGCATCGGCGGCCACTTCGATGGTGCCGCGCAGCTTGCCGTTAACCTGCACGGCCAGGGTCAGCGCGTCGCGCACCAGCGCGCTGGCGTCGGCCTGCGGGAACGGCTGGTCCTCCAGCAGCGTCTCGCCATGGCCAAGCACCTGCCACAGGGCGTGGCTGGCATGCGGGGTGATCGGATTCAGCAGCAGCACGATGGCCTGCAGTGCTTCCTGGCGCACCGCGCGGCCCTGTTCGCTGCCGTCCTCGAACTTGGCCAGCGCGTTCATCAGTTCCATCACCGCAGCGATCGCGGTGTTGAAGCTGTGGCGGCGGCCATAGTCGTCGCCGACCTTGCCGATGGTCTCGTGGGTCTTGCGGCGCAGCGCCTTCTGGCCACCGTCCAGCGCGGCCACGTCCAGCGCCGGGGCGGTGCCCTCGGCGGCATGCTTCTGCACCTGGGCCCACAGGCGGCGCAGGAAGCGGGCCATGCCGTCCACGCCGGCCTCGTTCCACTCCAGCGACTGTTCCGGCGGTGCGGCGAACATCGAGAACAGGCGCACGGTGTCGGCGCCATACTTGCCGACCATCGCCTGCGGGTCCACGCCGTTGTTCTTCGACTTGGACATCTTCTCGGTGCCACCGACCACCACCGGCTGACCGTCGGCGATCAGGGTCGCGCCGGTGATGCGGCCGCGCTCGTCACGCTGCACTTCCACGTCGGCGGGATTGATCCAGTCCTTGGAACCGTCCGGGTTCGGACGGTAATAGGTCTCGGCGATCACCATGCCCTGGCACAGCAGATTGCGGGCCGGTTCGTTGCTGTCCACCATCCGCGCGTCACGCAGCAGCTTGTGGTAGAAGCGGAAGTACATCAGATGCAGGATCGCGTGCTCGATGCCACCGATGTACTGGTCCACCGGCAGCCAGTAGTTGCCGCGCTTGTCCACGGCATCACGCGCGCCCGGCGAGGTGTAGCGCGCGTAGTACCAGCTCGACTCCATGAAGGTGTCGAAGGTATCGGTCTCGCGCTCGGCTGCACCGCCGCACTCCGGGCAGGTGGTCTTGCGCCACTCCGGGTCGGTCTTGATCGGCGAACCGGTGCCGGAGAACGCGACGTCCTCCGGCAGCACCACCGGCAGCTGCTCTTCCGGCACCGGTACCGCGCCGCACTTGGCGCAGTAGATCACCGGAATCGGGCAGCCCCAGTAGCGCTGGCGGCTCACGCCCCAGTCGCGCAGGCGGTAGTTCACGCGGCGCTGCCCCTGCGCCTTGCGCTCGAAACGCTCGGCCAGGGCTTCAAAGGCGCCCTGGAAATCCAGCCCGTCGAACTCGGCCGAATTGATCAGTTCGAAGGCACGGTTCTTGTCGCTGTACCAGTCCTGCCAGCGCGCGCCATCCCAATTGCGCTCGTCGTCATTGCGCGGATCCTTCAGCGCGATGACCTGCACGATCGGCAGGCCGTACTTGTTGGCCACTTCGTTGTCGCGCTGGTCATGGCCGGGCACGGCCATCACCGCACCGGTGCCATAGCCCATCAGCACGAAGTTGGCGACCCACACCGGCACCTTCTCGCCGGTGACCGGATGGATGGCGCGCAGGCCGGTATCCATGCCGCGCTTTTCCTGCGTTTCCAGCTCGGCCTCGGACACGCCGCCCTGCTTCATTTCCGACAGCAGCGCGGCCAGTTCCGGATTGTTCTTCGCTGCGTGCAGCGCCAGCGGGTGCTCGGCGGCGATCGAGACGAAGGTCACGCCCATCACGGTGTCCGGGCGGGTGGTGAACACCCGCAGCGGATCCAGCGCGCTGCCATCGACGTCGCGCACGTCGAACTGGATCTCCAGGCCCTCGGAACGACCGATCCAGTTGCGCTGCATGGTCTTGACCGATTCCGGCCAGCCGTCCAGCTCGTCCAGGCCGTCCAGCAGCTCCTGCGCGTAATCGGTGATGCGCAGGAACCACTGCGGAATCTCACGCTTCTCGACCAGCGCACCGGAACGCCAGCCACGGCCGTCGATGACCTGCTCGTTGGCCAGCACGGTCTGGTCGACCGGGTCCCAGTTCACCACCGCGTTGCGACGGTAGGCCAGGCCCTTGCGCATCAGACGGGTGAACATGCGCTGCTCGTGGACGTAATAGTCCGGGCGGCAGGTGGCGAACTCGCGCGACCAGTCGATGGCATAGCCCAGCGACTTCAGCTGGCTGCGCATGTGGTCGATGTTCTTGTAGGTCCACGCCGCCGGCGCGGTTTTGTTCTTGATCGCCGCGTTTTCCGCCGGCAGGCCGAACGCGTCCCAGCCCATCGGCTGCAGCACGTTGTGGCCGGTCATGCGCTTGTAGCGGCTGATCACGTCACCGATCGTGTAATTGCGCACGTGCCCCATGTGCAGCGCACCGGACGGGTACGGAAGCATCGACAGGCAGTAGTACTTCGGCTTGTCGGAAGTCTCGTCGACCTCGAACGCGCGGGTGGCGTCCCAGTACTGCTGGGCGGCGGATTCAACCTGCTGCGGGTCGTAGGCGTTGGGTTCAGCGCTGGTCATGGAACACGCGGATGCGGCGGCAAAGCGGTACAGCGTACCGCAGTGCGGCAAACGTCTCCAATCCTGTCCGACGGCTGTGGGCCCGGTGGCGGCCCCGCGACCGTCTCAACGGGCCCGCGACAGCGGCAGCGCCAACGCCAGCCAGACCGCCCAGCAGGCGAAGGCCAGCCGCTGCGACAGAGGCGCCGGCAGCACGCCCTGCAGGGCGAAGGCTGCCAACGCGGCAACCACACCACAGGCCAGCGCCACCCCGCCCAATGCCCGGCCCTGTGTGTCGCGCAGGCGCGCCGTGCCCAGCAGCAGGGCGCCGGCAACGAAGCCCAGCACCCATACCATCCAGGCGCTGGCATGCAGCTGGCTGGCCAGCCCGTGCAGGTCATCCACATCCAGCGGCAGCACGCCCATGGCGGCGAACGCCAGGCCGGCCAGCAGCAGCATCTGGCTGCCCACACGCGGGGCCCAGCCCGCGGTGGCCGGCAGCTGCCGGCGCAGGCATTCGGCCACCACCACCGCCAGCAGGCCCGGCAGCATGAAGCCCAGCAGATTGAAGCCCAGGGCATGCGGCATCCCCTGCGCGCCCAGCAACGCCACCGGATGGCGGGCCTGCGCATAGCCGTCGAGGCCGGCACCGAAGCCGATGACCGCAGCCACGAAGACGAGTGCGGCGATCACGCCCGACAGGCGCAGCAAGGGGGACAGCGACGACATGCAGGCTCCATGACAGCGGCAACAGGAAGGCCGCATTGTCGGCCATTTGCAGCGGCCCGGGTTGAGACGGACAGGTTCCGCCACCATAGAATCCCTCTCCAGATGCCAAGCGATGCCTCCTCCATGACCGAGACGACCTACGTATTCGACGCCACCACTGCGACCTTCGAGGCCGAAGTCCTGCAGAAGTCGCTGCAGACGCCGGTGCTGGTCGATTTCTGGGCCACCTGGTGCGGTCCGTGCAAGACCCTGGGACCGATGCTGGAAAAGCTGGCCGGCGAGTACAACGGCGCCTTCGAGCTGGCCAAGGTCGATGTCGACAAGGAACAGCAGATCGCTGCCGCCTTCCAGATCCGCTCGGTACCGACCGTCTTCCTGGTCAAGGACGGGCAGCTGGTGGACGGCTTCCCCGGCGCCATCCCGGAGGGCCAGCTGCGCGAGTTCCTGGCCCAGCACGGCATCGTCCCCGCTGATGTCGGCGATACGGTCAGCGAGGAGGAAGCACCGCTGGACCCACAGGCACAGGTGGACGTGCTGCGCGCGCAGATCGCCGCCGAACCGGACAAGGACGAGCTGAAGCTCGACCTGGCCCTGGCCCTGCTGCAGATCGGTGGCGTGGATGAAGCCGGTACGCTGATCGACCGCCTGCCGGCCAACCTGGCCACCGACGACCGCGCCGTGCGCGCCCGTGCACGCCTGGCCTTCGCGTCCGCACTCAAGGACGCCCCGGCCGCCGAGGTGCTCGAATCACGCATCGCCGCCGATGGCCGCGACCTCAAGGCGCGCCATCTGCGGGGCGTGCAGCTGCTGCTGGAGGGTCAGGACGAGGCGGCCCTGGCCCAGTTCCTGGAAATGCTGCGGATCGACCGCGGTTTCGAGGACGGATTGCCGCGCAGGACCCTGATCGACGCCTTCAATGTGATCTCCGACGAGGACCTGGTCGGGCAGTACCGCAGGAAGATGGCCTCGCTGCTGTTCTGAACGGAAGCCTGTCCCGTTCAGAATCCCTGCACTGAACGCGGGCGATAATGTGATCGATGGCGGCCGTTCGGCCGCCGCGATCCATTCGGGGGGATGAGGGTCGGGGCCATTGGGTCTTGCTGCTGCGCCTCCGCATTGCCGGGACTGCAAACTGTGACCTTCGTCCGCACTTCGCCTTTCATTACGCGCCTCCAACGTATCCTGCTGTGTGCCCTCCTGCTGCTGCCGGCCATCGCCGCCGCACAGGACTGGAACTACCGGGTCCGTCCCGGTGACACCCTCTGGGACCTGGGTGGCCTGTACCTGAAGCCTTCCGTGCCCTGGCAACAGCTGCAGCAGCACAACCGCATCGCCAATCCCTATCAGCTGCCGCCGGGCCAGCTGCTGCGCTTCCCGATCAGCTGGCTGCGCACCGAGCCTGCGCCGGCACGGGTCCTGTCCGTGCGCGGCAAGGTCGGGCTGGTGGGCGGCGATGGCAGCGCCACCCGCGCGGTGCGGGCCGGAGAGCAGCTGCGCATCGGCGACACCGTGGAAACCGAAGGCGACTCCAGCATCACCCTCGAATTCGCCGATGCCTCGCGGTTGCAGCTGCGCGAGTATTCGCGCCTGCGCCTGGACCAGCTCAGCCGCTACGGCCGCACCGGCATGGTCGATACCCGCCTGCGCCTGCAGCAGGGCCGCGCCAGCAACCGGGTCACCCCGGCACGTGGCCCGGCATCGCGCTACATCATCGATGCACCGACGGCGACCAGCAGCGTGCGCGGCACGGTCTTCCGCGTCAGCGCCGGCGATGGCGAGGCCGGCCGGATCGGTGCCACCGAAGTGCTGGAAGGACGGGTGCAGGTCGCCAACACCCACGGCCAGCGCCTTGTCCGTCCGGGCCAGGCCAGCCGCAACGCCAGCGCCGACAAGGCGCCCGCCGCCGTGGCCGCGCTGCTGCCGGCGCCGACGCTGCGCCAGGATGAGCTGAGACTGGCCCCCCTGCCGAGCCTGCTGGCCTGGGACCCGGTCGCCGGGGCCGACCACTACCGGGTGGAGGTGGTGCAGGCGGCCACGCCGGAAATCCTGCTGTTCGCCGCCACCACCGCCGACACGCGACTGGCGATCGGCGATCTGCCGCCCGGCGAGCTGCGTGTGCTGCTGCGTGCGGTCGACGCACAGGGCGTGGAGGGCCTGGACGCCAGTGCCGACTTCGAACTCAGCGACCAACCGCCGCCGCCGTTGACCGTCTCTCCGCTGCACGGCCAGACCGTCAACAGCGATCGCCCCCGGTTCCGCTGGACCCAGGCCCCGGGCGCGAGCAGCAGCGTGCTGCAGGTCGCTGCAGAACCGACGTTCACGCAGCCGCTGCAGGAGCAGGCCAGCACCGGTACCGACCTGCGCCTGGCGCAGCCCCTGCCGCCGGGCCAGTACTACTGGCGCGTTGCCTCGCGCGATGACAACGGCCACCAGGGGCGCTATGGACAAGCGCTGCCACTGCAGCTGACCAACGAACCGGTGGACCCTGCCCTGCAGCCGCCCGAGGCGGCGCATGGCCAACTGACCCTGCGCTGGCAGGCCGGCAGCGAAGGCCAGCGCTACCGCGTGCAGGTGGATCGTCGTGGCGACTTCGCCAGCCCGATGCTCGATGAAACCGTCGAGCAGCCCCAGGTCAGCTTCAAGCGGCCATGGAGCGGCACCCTGCACGTGCGCGTGCAGTACATCGACGACGACGGGCACGCAGGCGATTTCTCGCCCGCGCAGCAGGTCAAGCTGCCCTGCCGCCTGTGCTACGGCGCCGGCGGCGGCGGTGCGCTGCTGCTCTGGCTGTTGTTATGAGGCGTTCGCCGCTTCCATGGTCCCGACGGATCGCACTGGCCGTGTTGGCCGGTGTGCTGACCGCCGTGGCCAGCCATGGCCAGTGGCTGTGGCGCCAGGATGAAGCGGCCTACGACGCGATGGTCGGCGGCTGGGACTATCGACCCGACCCCAGCGTGCTGATCATCGCCATCGACGAAGGCAGCCTGCAGCGCATCGGCCAATGGCCATGGCCGCGCTCGGTACATGCGCGCCTGCTTGATCGCCTTACCGACGCCGGCGCCGAACGCATCGCACTGGACCTGATGCTGTCAGAACCCGACCGCCGCGACAGCCGCCAGGACGAAATCCTGGCCGCCGCGATCCGGCGCAATGGCCACGTCGTACTGCCCGTGCTGGCGGCGCCGGCAGCCGGCGACCGCATGGCCGAGGAACTGCTGCCCATTCCACTGATCGCGGCCAGCGCTGCGGCGATCGGCCACAGCGATGTCGAAGTGGATGGCGATGGCGTCGCCCGTGGGGTGTACCTGCGCGCCGGCATCGGCCAGCCGCATTGGCCTGCGCTGGGCCTGGCCCTGGCCGGACTGCCCGCCAGCGCGATCGACGGCCTGCCGGATCCCGAGCCGGAGGTCGATTCCCCCTATCAGTGGCGCCGCGACGATTACGTGCGGGTGCGCTACGCCGGCCCGCCGGAACGATTGCCGCAGGTGTCCTATGCCGACGTGCTCGAGGGCCACGTGGACATGGCGATGCTGCATGGGCGACGCATCGTGGTCGGAATGACCGCCAGCGGCATCGCCCCGCGCCTGCTCACGCCGACCACGCGCGAGTACTGGATGAGCGGCAGCGAGTACCAGGCCAACATCGCCTCGATGCTGCTGCAGGGCAGGCAGATCCACGTCCTGCCACGGTTCTGCCAGGACGCCATCGGTGGCCTGCTGGTGGCGCTGTGCGTGATCCTCCTCGGCCTGCGCCTGCCCTGGCTGACGGCGCTCTGTTCGCTGCCGCTGGCCCCGCTGCTGAGCTGGGCGCTGCTGCGCGCCGGCAACCTGTGGTGGGCACCGGCCAGCGCGATGCTGGGCATCGTGCTGGTGCTGCTGGCCTGGGCGATATGGCGGATCGCGGCCTGGCACCGGCTGGCCAACCGTGACGCGCTGACCGGCCTGGGCAACCGGCTGCGTTTCGAACAGTCGCTGCAGCAGGAATGCGATGCCGCACGGCGCAGCGGCAAGCCACTCACGCTCGCGCTGATCGACGTCGATCACTTCAAGCACCACAACGACCGTCACGGTCACCAGGTCGGCGATCGCGTACTGCGCGAAGTGGCGCGGCAGATCGCCACGCACGCGCGTCGCCCGCGCGACAAGGCGGCACGCTACGGCGGTGACGAGTTCGCGCTGGTGCTGCCGGATACGCCGGCCGAGGGCGCGCGGCAGGTGATCGAAGACCTCATCCAGAGCATCCGCGCCCTGCCCGCACCGGGTGAAGGCCATGGCGGCGGCATCACCCTGACCATCGGCGTCTATACCCGCATCCCCAACGGCGAGCTGCAACCCCACCATTTCGTGGAAGGTGCCGACGCGGCGCTGTACCAGGCCAAGGCCAATGGTCGCGACGGCTACGTGATCGACGCCGCAGGGTGACACGCGCCGCGCCGCGCACAGCTACAACATACGCATGCGAATGGTTAGACTTGGGGCCCGCCCTCCGCCCTCGCGATGCACATGAACGCCCGCCTGTTCCGTTTCGGCATCAACCTGTGGCCGCCCTTCCTGTTCACCGGCATCCACGTCACCCGGGTCAGCCCGGACTACCGGCAGATCGACGTCGAGCTGCGCCAGCGCCCCTGGAACCGCAACTACGTGGGCACCCACTTCGGTGGCAGCCTGTTCGCGATGACCGACCCGTTCTGGATGCTGGGCCTGCTGCATATCCTCGGCCGCGACTACTACGTGTGGGACCGCGCCGGTGCGATCGACTTCCTCAAGCCGGGGCGCGGCACCGTGCGCACGTCGTTCCGCATCGACGATGCGCTGCTGGACGAACTGCGCGCCGACGCTGCCGGCGGCGGCAAAGTGCTGCGCTGGTTCAGCAACGATGTGGTCGATGAAGGCGGCGAGGTGGTCGCTCAGGTGCGCAAGCAGGTCTACCTGCGGCTGAAGCCGCACGCACGCTGATCCCGGCGGCATTCCCCCGCATCATCGGCAAGCGCTGGCCGCTACAATGCGCCCATGTCGCTCGAAGCCCCCTCCCTGGTCCCCCGCCCCTCCCTGCAGCGCCTGTTCCTGACCGGCCTGCTGACCCTGCTGCCGATCTGGCTCACCTGGGTCGTGGTCAAATTCGTGTTCGTGCTGCTGTCGGGCATCTCCAGCCCGCTGGTGGTGCCCCTGTCGGAGCAGATCGCGACCAGCTTCCCGCATTACCTGGGCTGGGTGCGCGCGGAGTGGATCCAGAACACCATCGCGCTGCTGGCGACGCTGCTGGTGATCCTGGCCGTGGGCGTGGCCAGCCGCCGCGTGCTCGGCCAGCGCCTGCTGCGCTGGATCGGCGCGGTGATCAAGCGGATCCCGCTGGCCAGCATCATCTACGACAGCGCCAAGAAGCTGCTGGACATGCTGCAGACCGAACCCGGCAGCACGCAGCGCGTCGTGCTGATCGACTTCCCGCACCGCGACATGAAGTCGGTCGGCCTGGTCACGCGGGTGATCAAGGAACACGGTACGGACCGCGAACTGGCAGCGGTGTACGTGCCGACCACGCCGAACCCGACCTCCGGCTATCTTGAAATCGTGCCGGTGGAACTGCTCACACCCACCGACTGGACCGTGGACCAGGCGATGAGCTTCATCATTTCCGGTGGTGCTGTGGCGCCAGCCAGCGTGCCGTTCACCCGCGCGGGCGAACGCACCGAATGAGCACGACGCCGGTCGAGCGCCCGCTGCAGGACCGCGCGGTCCTGCTGTTCATCGTGCTGGCCGCGTTCTTCTGCGGCAATGCCGTGCTGGCCGAGCTGATCGGAGTGAAGATCTTCGCGCTGGAAGACACGCTCGGCATCGACCCGCTGAACTGGAACCTGTTCGGCCAGACCGGATCGTTGAGCTTCACCGCCGGCACACTGCTGTGGCCGGTGGTGTTCATCATGACCGACACCATCAACGAGTTCTTCGGCAAGCGCGGGGTGCGTTTCATCTCGTGGTTGGCGGTGGTGCTGATCGCCTACGGCTTCCTGTTCGCTTTCGCGGCGATCTCGCTGGCGCCGGCCAGCTGGTGGGTCACCTCGATGAACGCCCATGGCGTGCCCGACTACCAGGCCGCGTTCGCCGCGGTGTTCGGCCAGGGCATGTGGACCATTGCTGGTTCGCTGGTGGCCTTCCTGCTCGGCCAGCTGATCGACGTGGCCGTGTTCCACAGGATCCGGCAGGCCACCGGCGAGCGCCACGTCTGGTTGCGCGCTACCGGTTCCACCGCGGTCTCGCAGCTGGTGGACAGCTTCGTGGTGATCTGGATCGCTTTCGTGCTCGGCCCGCAGCAGTGGCCGACATCGCTGTTCCTTGCGGTGAGCAGCGTCAACTACGTCTACAAGATGGGCTTTGCGATCGCCCTGATTCCCCTGCTGTACCTGATGCGCCGTGCGATCACCCGATACCTGGGTGTCGAGCGCGCGGCCGCGCTTCGCGCTGCGGCCGCGGCTGACTGAAGGCCCAGCGGGCGCCAGCTGACTGCGCCCCCGCGCTGGCCGTACGCGGCCGGATCGTGCAAGCTCCACGGTCTGTGTTCCACGGAAGCTCCTGATGCCGTATTCCACCCGCGCCCTGGCCGCCGCCATTGCCGCGTTGTTCCTGTTCAGCGCCGTTCCGTCGGCCGAAGCTGCGAAGAAGAAGGCCACCCGGCCCGCTGCGACGCAGAGCCGTCCGGCGGCCAAGCCCAAGGCGCGGCCCAGCACGCGCGCCACCGCACCGGCACGCAGCGCCACCCGCTCCCCCGCGCGCCCGGTCGCCGCCGCCCGCACTGTGCCCAAAACGGTCCAGCTGGAGCGCCTCTATGACGAATACTGGGATGCGTCGATGCGGTTGAACCCGCTGCAGGCGACCTTCCAGGGCGAAACCCGCTACAACGACCAGCTGCCGAACATCCTGTCCGCGGCGTGGCGCCAGCAGTCGCATGACTTCACCGTAGAGTGGCTGGGCAAGGTCGAGAAGATCGGCAGCGACGGCCTGCAGGGCCAGGACCTGCTGAGCTACGAGATCTTCGTGCGCGACGCGCGCGCGACCTTGGCCGCCGAGCCGTATCCCAGCTGGATGATGCCGATCAGCCAGTACTACAACGTCGGCAGCATCATGGCCATTCTCGGTGCCGGCGCGGGTGCGCAGCCGTTCAATACCGTGCAGGACTACGACACCTGGTCGCGCCGCTCGCTGGGCATTCCGGCGCTGTTCGACCAGGCCATCGACAACATGCGCCAGGGCATGAAGGCCGGGGTGGTGCAGCCGCGCGACCTGATGGAAAAAGTGCTGCCGCAGCTGGATGCGGTGATCAAGCCGACCGCCGAGGAAAGCATCTTCTGGTCGCCGATCCGGACCATGCCGGAGTCGATTTCCGCCGAGGACAAGGCGCGCATCAGTGCCGAGTACAAGCGCATGATCGAACTGCGCATCATGCCGTCCTACCGCGCCCTGCGCGGCTTCATCGCCACCGAGTACCTGCCGGCCACGCGGACCAGCAGCGGTCTGGGGGCCCTGCCCAATGGCCAGGCGTGGTACGCCAACCTGATCGTGCAGACCACGGCCAGCGAACAGACACCCGCGCAATGGCATGCGCTCGGCGAACAGCGCGTGCAGGAGCTGCAGGCGCAGATCGCCGCAGTGATGAAGGATGCGAAGCTGCGCGGCACGCCGACCAAGCTTCTGCGCAGCATGCGCAGTGATCGCCAGTTCCAGTATGGCGACGCCAACGCGCTGCTCGGCCGCTACCGCCAGGTGCAGCAGCAGGTCGCCACGCGCCTGCCGCAGGTGCTCGACACGCTGCCGAAGGCTGCCCTGGACATCCGTGCAGTGGAGCCCGAGCGTGCGCTCACCGCGGCCGCGGCCTCCTACCAGCCGACACAGCCCGGCGAGGCCGGGGTGCTGTATGTGAACACCCGCGACCTGCCCAGCCGCAAGCGCTGGAACGTGCCGGTGCAGTACCTGCATGAAGGCATTCCCGGCCACCACGTGCAGTTGGGTCTGCAGCAGGAGCTGGCCAAGCAGCCGCGCTTCCGGCGTGCCGGCGGCGACCTGGCCTTCATCGAAGGCTGGGGCCTGTACTCGGAAACGCTGGGGGAAACGCTGGGCGTCTACACCGATCCCTACGACCGCATCGGCTATCTCTCCTCGCGCCTGCTGCGCGCAGCGCGCGTGGTCGCCGACACCGGCGTGCATGCCCAGGGCTGGAGCAAGCAGCAGGCCGTCGCCTACCTGCAGAAGACCGTGGACATGAGCAGCGATGATGCCAATGCCGAAGTGGAGCGGATCATGGCCCAGCCTGCGCAAGCGCTGTCCAATGTGGCCGGCCTGACGACCCTGCTGGCACTGCGCGACAAGGCCAAGGCACGCCAGGGTGCGGCATTCGACCTGCGCCGTTTCCATGCCGAACTGCTGAAGGACGGCTCGATGCCGCTGGACGTGCTGGAGCGGAAGATGGAACGATGGCTGTCACAGCCGCCGGGGGCCGCGCCCACCCCCTGATCGCCACGGAGCCCTCATGCGTCCCGCCACCGTCGTGTTCGCTGCCGTACTGGCCCTGCTGCCGCAGGCCGCGCCTGCCGCACCGGCGGTGATGCCACCGGATGCGGGCATCGATGGCCTGATGCAGGCCTACGATGGCCAGGTGCCGGGAGCAGCGGTACTGGTGCTGCACGACGGGCAGGCGGTGTTCCGCCGCGGGTACGGCTTGGCGGTGGTGGAAGATGGCACTGCGGTGACCGCGGCCAGCAATTTCCGGCTGGCCTCGGTGAGCAAGCAGTTCACCGCCGCCGCCGTGCTGCTGCTGGTGGAAGAGGGCCGCCTGGGCCTGGACCAGCCAGTGCGACGCTGGCTGCCGGAACTGCCGCCTGCGGCCTCCTCCGTCACCCTCCGTCACCTGCTGTCGCATACCAGCGGTCTGCCCGATTATGAGGACCTGATGGACCCTGCCGACAGCCGCCAGGTGCACGACGCGGACGTGCTGGCGCTGCTCGCGCGCGAGGACCGGCTGGATTTCACACCGGGCACTGCGTACCACTACAGCAACAGCGGTTATGCGCTGCTGGCGCTGATCGTCGGGCGCGCGTCGGGCCAGGATTTCGCCACCTTCCTGCAGCAGCGGATCTTCGGCCCGCTGCACATGACCCACACCGTCGCCCACCAGGACGGCGTCGATACGGTCACTGCGCGGGCCTACGGCTACAGCTGGCTCGACGGTCGCTGGCAGCGCACCGACCAGAGCACCACCAGTGCCGTGCTGGGTGATGGTGGCATCTATTCCTCGCTGGACGACCTCGCCCGCTGGGATGCCGCACTGTACGACGACCGCCTGCTGTCAGCCGCATCGCGGCGGGCCATGTTCAGCCCGGCCACCGCAACCACCGAACCGGACGTACCGCATTACGGCTTCGGCTGGCGCCTCAACGGCCGCATGCAGTGGCACAGCGGCGAAAGCATCGGCTTCCGTAACGTCATCCTGCGCTATCCGGACCGGCATCTGACAGTGATCGTGCTGAGCAACCGCAACGACCCCGAACCCTATCCGCTGGCGCTGAAGATCGCCCAGCGCTGGCTGGACATCCTGCAATGACCGACGATCCGACCGCCCTGCTGGGCATCCATCATGCCGCGCTGATCTGCAGCGACTATGCGCGCTCGAAGAATTTCTACGTGCGCATCCTCGGCCTGCGCGTACTGGCCGAGAACCACCGTGCCGCGCGCGATTCGTGGAAGCTGGACCTGGCACTGCCGGATGGCGGCCAGCTGGAACTGTTCTCGTTCCCGTCACCACCGCCCCGGCCCAGCCGCCCGGAGGCACAGGGCCTGCGTCACCTGGCCTTCCGCGTGGCCGCGCTGGAGCCATTCATCCAGCGCCTGGCCAGCTGCGGCGTGGACTGCGAACCGGTCCGCGTGGACGAATACACCGGCCGCCGCTTCACCTTCTTCGCCGACCCGGACGGCCTGCCGCTGGAACTCTACGAAGTCGGCTGATGGCTCGGGGTCAGATCCCTTTTCCATCGGGAAAGGATCTGGCCCCACTCACCTGCTCGACCCGGCACCCCCTTCCCCATACCCCGCCGAATGGGTATACAGTCGGCGTGTACCGGCACCGTGCCGGAATGAACCCTGGGAGGGGACCATGCGCAAGACCTTCAAGACCCTGCTGCTGGCGCTGCCGCTGTGCCTGGCGGCGCTCTCGGCGCAGGCCGCCGATGGCGCGGCCGGCCGCTGGAAGACCATCGACGACAAGACCGGCCAGGTGAAGTCCATCGTCGAGATCAGCCAGGCCGCCAACGGCACGCTGTCCGGCAAGGTGGTGGACATCCTGCACTCGGACAAGGGTCCGAACCCGGTCTGCGATGGCTGTGAGGGTGCCAACAGGAACAAACCGGTGAAGGGCATGACCATCCTCTGGAACCTGAAGGCCGACGGCGCCAGCAAGTGGTCCGGCGGCACCATCCTCGACCCCGCCAACGGCAAGACCTACAAGTCGAAGATGGAACTGCAGCCGGGTGGCAACAAGCTGGACGTCTCCGGCTGCATCGCCTTCATCTGCCGGGCGCAGACCTGGGTACGCGAGTAAGCCACCGGCCCGTCCGTGCATTCCCGTGACCCGGCCCCGGCCGGGTCACCTCGTTGCGGGCATGCGATAATCTGCGGTTCCCCTCGGCTTCACCCCGCGACCATGACCCGTACCGCGCTCGTCACCACCGCCCTGCCCTACGCCAACGGCCCGCTGCATCTGGGCCATCTGGTCGGCTACATCCAGGCCGACATCTGGGTACGTGCACGGCGAATGAGCGGCGGCAGGACCTGGTTCGTCTGCGCCGATGACACCCATGGCACGCCGATCATGCTCGCAGCCGAGAAGGCCGGGGTAACCCCGGAGGCCTTCATCGCCAGCATCCAGGCCAGCCATGAACGTGATTTCGCCGAATTCGGCGTGGCCTTCGACCACTACGATTCGACCAATTCGGCAGCCAACCAGGCGCTGACCGAGGCGTTCTACCTGAAGCTGGAAGCGGCCGGCCACATCAGCCGCCGTTCGGTGGCCCAGTTCTACGACCCGGCCAAGGGCATGTTCCTGCCGGACCGCTACATCAAGGGCATCTGCCCGAACTGCGGCAGCGCCGACCAGTACGGCGACAACTGCGAAGTCTGTGGCGCGACCTACAGCCCCACCGATCTGAAGGAGCCGAAATCGGTGATCTCCGGCGCTACGCCCGAGATCCGGGATTCGGAGCACTTCTTCTTCGAGGTCGGCCGCTTCGAGGGCTTCCTGCGCGAATGGCTGGCCGGCGACGTCGCGCTGCCCGGGGTGAAAGCCAAGCTGATGGAGTGGCTGGACGCGGAGGGCGGCCTGCGCGCGTGGGACATCTCGCGTGACGCGCCGTACTTCGGCTTCCAGATCCCGGGCCATCCGGGCAAGTACTTCTACGTCTGGCTGGACGCGCCGATCGGCTACCTGTCCAGCTTCCAGACCCTGTGCGGCACGCTCGGCGAGGATTTCCAAGCCCACCTGCGCGCCGGCACCGCCACCGAGCTGCACCACTTCATCGGCAAGGACATCGTCAATTTCCATGGCCTGTTCTGGCCGGCGGTGCTGCACGGCACCGGCCACCGCGCACCGACCCGCCTGCACGTCAACGGCTATCTGACCGTTGACGGCGCCAAGATGAGCAAGTCGCGCGGCACCTTCGTGATGGCGCGCACCTTCCTCGATGCAGGACTGGAACCGGAAGCGCTGCGCTACTACTACGCGGCCAAGTCCGGCGGTGGCGTCGACGACCTCGACCTGAACCTGGGTGACTTCGTCGCCCGCGTCAACGCTGATCTGGTCGGCAAGTTCGTCAACCTGGCCAGCCGCTGCGCCGGCTTCATCAGCAAGCGTTTCGATGGCCTGCTCGCCGCGCAGCTGCCCGATGCCGCCCAGTACCAGCGCTTCATCGACAGCCTGGCGCCTATCCGCGAAGCCTACGAGCGCAACGATCCGGCGGCGGCGATCCGCCTGACCATGACCCTGGCCGACGAAGCCAACCGCTACATCGACGACGTCAAGCCGTGGGTGATCGCCAAGCAGGAAGGAGCCGACGCGCAGCTGCAGGCCGTGTGCAGCCAGGGCCTGAACCTGTTCCGTGTACTGGTCACCGCACTGAAGCCGGTACTGCCTTCCACCGCCGCCCAGGCCGAGGCGTTCCTGGCCGCGCCAGTGGCCGACTGGACCGACCTGGCGCAGCCGCTGCTGGCCCATCGAATCGCTGACTACACCCCACTGTTCACCCGTATCGACCCGAAGAAGATTGACGCCATGATCGACGCCTCCAAGGACACCCTGCAGCCGACCGCCGCTGCCCCCGCCGCCAAGGCCGACGCTGCCAAGCCGGCGGCTGCCGTGCCGGCCAGTGCCGCAACGGCCAGCGCCGAGGCACCGGCCTACATCGGCATCGACGACTTCGCCAAGCTCGACCTGCGCATCGGCAAGGTGCTGGTGTGCGAGTTCGTGGAGGGTTCGGACAAGCTGCTGCGCTTCGAGCTGGATGCCGGCGAACTGGGCAAACGGCAGATCTTCTCCGGCATCCGTGCCAGCTACGGCGAGCCGGAAGCGCTGGTCGGCCGCAGCGTCGTGTTCATCGCCAACCTGGCCCCGCGCAAGATGCGCTTCGGCCTGAGTGAAGGCATGATCCTGTCGGCAGGTTTCGATGGTGGCGCGCTGGCGCTGCTGGACGCCGACAGCGGCGCGCAGCCGGGCATGCCGGTCCGCTGATGCACTGCGCGGGTGCGGCCACGGCCGCTCCCGCCGGTCACGGCAACGACGGGACGCACCACGGGAGGCATCGGAATGGAACTGGCGCTGTTCGACTTCGACCATACCGTCACCACCTGCGATACCTATGGCCGCTTCCTGCGCCGCGTGGCCACCGCCGAGCAGCTTGCGCAGGCGTGGTGGAAGGTGGGTCCGTGGCTGGCGGCGTACCGGCTGAAACTGATCTCGGCCGAACGCATTCGCGCCCGCGTCACCCGCCTCACCTTCAGCGAGCGCCACGCCGACGACATCGCAGCGCTGGCCACCGGCTTCTCGCGCGAATTCCTGCCCGAGGTGGTGCGCCCGGAAATGCTGGAACAGATCCGCTGGCACAAGGAACAGCAGCACACCGTGGTGGTCGTGTCCGGTTCGCTGGATCTGTACCTGCGTCCCTGGTGCGAAACGTTGGGTCTTGAACTGATCTGCAACCGCCTTGAAAGCCGGGACGGACGCCTGACCGGCCGTTACCACGGCGGCGATTGCGGTCCTCGCAAGGTCGAGCAGATCCGTCGCCGTTTCGATCTGTCGCGTTACACGCGCATCCACGCTTATGGCGACAGCGCAGAGGACCGGCCGATGCTGGCCCTCGCCCACGAACGCTGGTTCCGTGGCAAACCCCTGAAATGATCCATACGCGCAGCCTTCGCCACGCATGAGCCTGATTCCGCCGCTGACCGAACGCCTGGACCGACTGTTGCCGCAGACGCAATGCGGACAATGCGGCTATGACGGTTGCCGCCCCTATGCGCAGGCGATGGCGCGCGGCGAGGCGGGCGTGGACCGCTGCCCGCCGGGCGGCGATGCGGGCGCGCGTGCACTGGCCCAGGTACTGGGTGTGCCGGCACTGCCGTTTGATCGTACGCGCGGCGAACACAAGGCGCCGCAGGTCGCGGTGATCGTCGAGGCCGACTGCATCGGCTGCACCAAGTGCATCCAGGCCTGCCCGGTGGACGCGATTGTCGGCGGCGCGAAGTACATGCATACCGTGATCGCCGACCTGTGCACGGGCTGCGAGTTGTGCATTCCACCGTGTCCGGTGGACTGCATCGTGCTGCGGGAACGGTAGCGGTGCCAGCTCCCTTCCGGCAGGAAAGGGAGCTGACACCCGCCCGCCGTTACGGCACGGCCGCCGTCACCACGATCTCGACCTTCCACTCGGCGTGTGCCAGCTTGGCTTCGACCGTGGCACGGGCCGGGGTCGCACCCTCGACCACCCATTCGTCCCACGCCTTGTTCATGCCGTCGAAGTCGGCCATGTCGGCCAGGAACACCTCCGCGCGCAGCACATGCTGGCGATCACTGGCCACCAGTGCCAGCAGCTTGTCGATCTCGGCCAGCACCTGCCGGGTCTGTCCGGTGATGTCCTGGCTGGTGTCCTCCGGAATCTGGCCGGAGAGGTAGGCAACCTTGTTGTACACGGTCATTTCGGACATGCGCGGTCCGACGTCGTAACGCTCCATCATGGGCGTGGCTCCTGCGGGTGATCAGGCCTGCATTGTCCTCCAAACGGGCGGCGGGTGGGGCTCCTGCACCACCGCTGTTCAAATGCCTTCGAGAGGCGCACGATGCGCCACGCCCGCGTTGACACCGCCCTCGCCCTCCCTGCCGCACCCTTGCGCCGATGACCGTCCCTTCCGATCCCGCAACCGCTCCGTCCATCCCGGTCTGGAAGCGGCTGCTTACCATCTTCGTTCCCCTGCTGATCCTGGCCCTGGCCCTGCATGGCCTGGCCGGCGAGTTCGACGAACATGGCTACCGCGCCATCCGCCAGGCGTTCCATGCACTCAGCGCAACGCAGATCGCACTGACCGTGACGCTGGGCCTGGCCAGTTATGCCTGCCTGATCGGCTTCGATGCCATCGGCCTGCGACGCAGCGGCATCCGCGTGCATCCCGCGCGCATCGGCATCACCGCGTTTCTCGCCCACACCCTGGGCCAGACCGTCGGCTTTGCGGCCTTGACCGGCGGCGCGGTGCGCCTGCGGGGCTATCGCGGTGCCGGGCTGGATCTGGCCCAGATCGGCCAGGTCGTGCTGATGAGCACGCTCGGTTTCATGTTCGGTGCATGGCTGTTGATCGGCCTGGCGTTATGCCTGGAACCCTCAGCGGCGGCGCTGGCGCTGCCGTTGGATTCCGGCGCCGTGCGCGCGGTCGGCATTGCCGCCCTGCTCGCCTATCTGGCCACGGTGCTGCTGGTCGGCCGCAGCGGACGCCAGTTCCGTGTGTTCGGCCACGCCCTGTGGCTGCCCGACCGGCTGACCATGCTCGGCGTCACCGCGCTCAGCGTGATCGAACTGGTGCTGGCCAGCGCAGCGTTCTACGTGCTGCTTCCGGACTCCACGCCCACCGGGCTTCCCGGCTTCGTCGGCCTGTACC
The DNA here is from genome assembly GCF_039674705.1 of Stenotrophomonas sp. TWI169. Classification (NCBI taxonomy): domain Bacteria; kingdom Pseudomonadati; phylum Pseudomonadota; class Gammaproteobacteria; order Lysobacterales; family Lysobacteraceae; genus Stenotrophomonas; species Stenotrophomonas sp. TWI169. The sequence goes on from NZ_JBDJOB010000012.1 coordinate 88,759, forward strand.
TGGTGGCGGTGCTGGCAGGCCTGGTCTCGACCGTTCCGGCCGGCCTGGGCGTGTTCGAGTGGAGCCTGCTCAAGCTGCTGCCGCAGGTGGCACCGGCGGCGGTGCTGGCGGCCGCGCTGATCTACCGCGTCACCTACTACGTCCTGCCGCTGCTGCTGGCCACCGTGCTCGCGCTTGCGCCTGCACTGCGGCGACCGCTGCGGGCCAGCGCCGGCGCCACCCGCGCCGGCTGGAACGCGCTGCGCCCCTGGCTGCCGCAGATCATCGCGCTGGCGGCTTTCAGCATCGGCGCCGCCCTGGTCATCGATGGCACCTTGCCGACCCCGCGTCGCCATCTGCTCAATGCATCGCTGCCGATCCTGGAAACATCGCACCTGATCGGCAGTCTTGGCGGTGTCGCCCTGCTGCTGATCGGCCAGGGCCTGGCCCGGCGCAGCCACGCCGCGTGGATGCTGGCGATGGCGGTCTGCGTGATCACGCCGCTGCCGCTGTGGCTGCGCGGCGGTCAACCGTTGATCGCGGTATCGGCCGTACTGGTCGCGATGGCACTGTGGGCCGCACGCCGTGAGTTCTACCGCCAGGGTGCGCTGCTGGATGAGGCGTGGTCGTGGCCATGGTTGCGCAACCTGGGGCTGGTCCTGGTCGCGGTCACCTGGCTGCTGTTCTTCACGTACAGCCATGTCGAGTACCAGAACGAACTCTGGTGGCAGTTCGCACTGTCCGGCAACGCACCGCGTGCGCTGCGTGCGCTGCTGGTGGTAGCCATCGCCCTGGTGATGTTCGGCCTCGCCCGCCTGCTGCACAGCACGCGCAGCCCGCTGCCGGCCGCTGACGAAGCCACGCTGCAGGCGTTGGCACCGGTGCTGGCCAGCGCCACCGACACCCAGGCCTGCCTGGTGCTGACCGCCGACAAGGCAGTGCTGCGCGACGATGCCCGGCAGGGCTTCGTGATGATGCAGCGCTACGGCGGCTCGTTGATCGCAATGGGTGATCCGGTCGGCCCGCCGGAGGTCGCACGTGCGTTGATCTGGCGTTTCCGTGAGGAAGCCGACCGCCTCGGCCTGCGCCCGGTGTTCTACCAGGTGGGCGAAGCCTACTGGCAGACCTATCTGGATCTCGGCCTGGGCCTGGTCAAGCTGGGCGAGGAAGCGATCGTGCCGCTGCACGACTTCGGTCTGGAAGGCCGCGAACGCGCCGACCTGCGCCAGGCATGGAACCGCGGCAAGCGCAGTGGCCTGTCGTTCCGGGTGGCGCCGGTGGAAGAGGTCCCCAGCCTGCTGCCGCGCCTGCATGCGATCTCCAATGCCTGGCTGGAAGACAAGTCCGGTGACGAGAAAGGATTCTCGCTGGGCAGCTTCGATCCCGATTACCTGGTGCGGTTCCCGGTCGCGCTGGTCGAGGCCGAAGGTCGGATCGTCGCCTTCGCCAACCTGTGGCAGGCGCCCGCCGGTGCCGAGCTGTCGGTGGACCTGATGCGGCACGTCAGCGACGCGCCGAAAGGCACGATGGATTTCCTGTTCATCGAACTGTTCCTGTGGGGCCGGGCGCAGGGCCATGCGCGTTTCTCGCTGGGCATGGCGCCCCTGTCCGGGCTGGCCCAGCATCGCCTGGCGGGCCGCTGGAATCGTCTTGCCGGCCTGCTGGCACGGCATGGTGAGCGCTTCTATGGCTTCAGTGGCCTGCGCCGCTTCAAGTCGAAGTTCGATCCGCAGTGGCGCCCGCGCTACCTGGCGGCGCCCGGTGGCATGCACCTGCCGGCAGCCCTGCTGGACGCCACCCGCCTGATTTCGCTGGATCCACGCCGCGGCTGAGCCACCCGACCGCCGGGCATGGCCCGGCGCTGCTCCTGCAGGCGTGTGCTGATTACGCGCCGCCCTTGAGGATGACCTCGGCCAGACGATCGTAGTCGCCACCGAAATGGTGGTCGCCGGGCAGCTTGATCCTGCGCACGCCATCGTCCGCAGGCAGGTCCGGACACAGCGCGTCCTCATCCTTGTCGCCATAGACGCACAGGGTCTTGGCCGCCGGCAGCCTGGCCACTTCCGGCGCGATCGGCAGGCCATCGCCGCCACCGCCCAGCCAGTTGCTGACATGGAACTCGAAATCGGCCTTACGCCCCACGGAGAGCAGCACGATGCGCTCGAGTGCTTCGCGGCTGCCGGCATCGAGCCGGTTGATGGTGGCCGGCAGCACGTCGGCGCCCTGCGAGAAGCCGATCAGCATCACCTTGTCGCGCCGCCATTGCTGGCGGTAGTGGTCGATGATCTTCTGCAGGTCAGCGGCAAACCCCTCCGGCGTGCGTTCGCTCCAGAAATAACGCAGCGAATCGATGCCCACCACGGCCACGCCGTGTTCGGCCAGCGACGAGGCCACGTCCTTGTCCAGTCCCGCCCAGCCGCCATCACCGGAGACGAAGATCGCCAGCGTATCGCCGTCACCGTGCGCGGGGACTTCCACCACGGGCAGGCCCTTCAACGCCGCCGGCGGCGGTGCCAGGCTGATGCCGGCCTGCGCACCGATCACCCGCGCGGCAGCCACCAGTCCCGGCGTGGCATCGCCGCGGGCGCTGCGCTTGAATCCGCGCGCCATCGCGACCTGCTGCACGAACGGACCCGCTCCCTGACCCCTGCAGCCCATATCGCCGATGGCATTCAACCAGGGAAAGTTCAGTTCGGCCGGTTGCAGCCGCCCCTCCTTGACGCCGTCTCCGCAGACCATGCGTTCGTGGGCATGGTCGGGACAGAAACCGGAGGTCAGCAGGCCGGCGAACACCTGGGTGTCGGCCTGTGCGGCCAGGCTGTAGGCCAGCTCGGCACCCTCACCATCGCCGCCGACCAGCGGCAGGTGATATCCCGGCAGGTGCAGGAACGCCTGCACCCAGCGCGAGAAATTCTCGACGTCGCCAGCACCGAACGAACAGGTGCTGTCGCCTTCGCGTTCAAGAACACCCCGCAGGTGCGCCACATCCACCGCCGCCACCAGCGCACCGTCGGCACGCAGTGCTTCGATCGGCGCCAGGCTGGCAGCGCCATAGGGACCTTCGTGGAACCAGATCACCACCCGCTGCGGCACTCCCGCCGGCAGATGCACCGGCACCTGCTCGAATCGGCCATGGCTGACCTGCTGCACGGATGCCGCGGCCACCGCCGGCAACGCCGCCAGTGCCATCACCAGTCCCATCGCCCTGCCCAACCCTGCACGCGTCATGTCGCAACCCCAGTGGAATGCGCACACGATACGCCGCCACCGCGTGCACGACACGTACCGGTCACGGCCGTTCGCCGGGCCCGCGGCCAGGGTTCAGGCGCGTGTGCGCGCCAGACCGCGCCGGTACAGGGTGACGGCCAGCCAGAGCAGCCAGCCGACGATCACGGCGATCACCAGCTTCTGCCCCAGCCCGCGCGGCGGCCCGTCACGCCAGAGCACATGCAGCCACAGCAACGCGAAGGCCAGCCAGGCCCAGCCCCACAGCAGGGCAGCACTGCGCTGCCAGCCCGGCTCGCGACGCAGGTACCACGCCTGCAGCAGCATGCCGACGCTGGCACACAGGAAGGCCGTGTTGGCAGCCACGCCATGCACCAGCGGCGCCAGCAGCGGCGTCGCCTGCGGCAGCCAGCTGTCGCCGATGGCGACCGTCGCCAGGCCCAGGGCGGACACGGTGAACAGCAGCGGCGCGGCCGCGCTGCGGCGGGGCCCCACGCTGTGACGATAGAGCGCGATGCCGAGCGCGGCGATCGCCACCGCCAGCAGGCAGTAGGCGGCGCGCAGCGCCAGACCCCAGGGACCGTGCAGGTACAGGCTCAGGGTCGCGCGCATCCAATCCAGATCAGCGCGCGCGAACTGCGTCCACAGGGCCGTCGCCACGAACAACAGGAGCGCCACCAGGGCCAGCAGCGCAGCCGGACGCGCTCCGGTCATGGCGTGGCCTCCGGGTGCCGCGCCTTCCATTCGGCCAACGCCTTGCGGTAACGCTGCAGCTCTTCGGCATACAGATCGAGTACGCACAGCGGGCAGCCGCTGCCGCAGCACTCGTTGGGACCAGGTTCTTCCGGTGCGGTTGGCCGGGGATCAGGATCGGGAACGGACACGGTGGGCGGCGCTACCTTGCAGATGCAGGCCGCCAGTGTAACTGCCCCGCTCAGGTGTCCAGCCGGCGGCGCAGGTTCGCGCGTGCCGCGGCATCCAGGCGCTGGTGGAAGAAGTCGCTGAGGAAGATCCGCGGTGCGCGCAGCAGCCCCTGCAGGAAGCGGCGGCGGCCGGCGCGGTACAGGAAACCCGGGACCACCCCCTGGTACTCCTCGGCCACACCACGATCGTAGGCATCGAACACCGGTGCAGGCGCACCCAGGATCGCCATGTCGCAATCCAGGAACAGCGCCGCTTCGGCGTCGACATCCGCAGGACCGAGTTCGCCATGACGGGCAGTCAGCAGGATCAGCTGCTCGACGCGGGCGGCGTCGATGCCCGCCAGCGCAGGCTCCTGCGCGATGGCCTGCACGGCCAGTGCCGCCGAGCGTGCCTCGTTGTCCTTGCGCCCCGCCTCGTAGACCGCATCGTGGTAAAGCGCGGCCAGAAAGACCTCGGCGGGCTGCCGCCAACCCGGCCCATCGGCGACGTCCTGGCAGTGCTGCAGCACCGCGCGCACGTGGCCGAAGTGATGGTACGCGCGTGGCGGCGTTGCATATCGGTCCTGCAACGCCTGCCACTGCGCCGGATCGAGCGGAATCGGGGCGAAGTCCATGCCGGCATGATCCTGCCAGACGCCCCGGCCAGCAAGCTGGACAATAATTCACCACGCACTCACAGCCGCCGTCCGGCAAGGGCGGAGCACAGTTGTCCACAGCTTTGCCGAGCGCTGGTCCACATCGCCTGTGGATGACCGCGCCGCCGACCGGCGGTCGATGCACCGGCGCACGGGCAGGACTACACTCGGCGGCAGGCGGATGCGCCCGCCGCTGCCGGGAATTGCCATGCAACGTCCTGCCACCCGATTCCTGCTGCTCGCCCTGCTCGCGCTGGCGGCGCCGGCCGCCGTCGCCTTGGACGGTCCTGCCGCCGCACCGGCCGCTCAGTACCGCCCCGCCCCAGCGAGCGTGCCGACCGCAGACGAAGTGCTGGCGATTCCGCCGGCGCTGCGCGCGATGCTGACCCGACAGGTGATCGCGCGCAGCCACTCGCGCGACCAGCGCCTGCAGGCCCTGGTGGAGATGATCTTTGATCGGCAGGGACTGGATCTGCAGTACGACGCCGACGCGACCTATACCGTCGGCGAAGTCTGGCAGTACCGCCGCGCCAACTGCCTGGCATTCACGCTGCTGTTCGTGTCGCTGGCACGCGAGGCCGGCATCCAGGCCCGGGTGCAGGAAGTCGGCAGCGTGGTGTCCTGGTATCAGGAGCAGGACCAGGGCGTGGTCTACAGCGTCGGCCACGTCAATGCCGGGGTCGACGTCGGCGGCCGCTTCGGCACGGTCGATCTGGACCGCAACGTGCTGTACGACCGCCACGGCCCGCAGCCGATCGACCGTGCCCGTGCGTTGGCGCACTTCTACAACAATCGTGGCGCCGAACGCATGGCCAGCGACGATCTGGATGGTGCCCGGGTGTTCTTCGATGCAGCGGTGGCGCAGGACGCGCGATTCGCACCGGCCTGGAACAACCTGGGCGTGCTGGACAACCGGAAGGGAGACACCGCCGGCGCACGTCGTGCGCTGGAAATGGCACTGCGCCTGGACGGCCGTCAGGATGCAGCACTGAACAACGCCAGTGCGCTCTACCGGCGGTTGGGCCTGGTGGCAGCAGCGCAGCAGCTGGAGCGCCGCCTGCGCGCCGTACAGCGCGAGGATCCGTTTGCCCAGTACATGCTCGGGGCCCGCGCCGAACGCGCAGGCGACCTGGCGGAGGCCATCCGCTGCTACCGCCGGGCGGTGCGCCTGTACGATGCCGCACACCAGTTCCATTTCGGCCTGGCGAGGGTGTACTTCCTCGCCGGCCAGCTGGCCCGCGCCGACAAGGAACTGACACGGGCCCAGGAACTCGGCGGGGCGCCGCAGCAGGCCCGCTACCAGGCCAAGCTGGACAGCCTGGCCCGCTGGCGGGCGCAGCAGCAGGCCAGGCGCTGAGGGCCCGTCAGGCCTTCTTGAGGAAGCAGGTTTTCAGCACCAGCCCCTTGATCTTGTCCGAGTTGCCTTCGATGTGCTCCGCATCGTCCTCGACCAGCCGGATGTTGCGGATCACCGTGCCCTGCTTGAGCGGAATCGAGGAGCCCTTGACCTTCAGGTCCTTGATCACGGTCACGGTGTCGCCGGCCTGCAGGGTGTTGCCGTTGCTGTCACGCACGACCAGCGCCTGCCCCGCGCCCTCCTCGGCGGTCCATTCGAAGCCGCAATCGGCGCAGATCCACAGCGCGCCATCGGCATAGGTGTTTTCCAGGGTGCACTGCGGACAAGCGGGAACGGACGACATTGCAAGTACCTCAAAATGAATCAACGGCCGCCATTGTAACCGCCCGCTCTTTTCACCCGTTTTCCCGCGGCCGCTCCCCCTGCCCGCCCGAGATGGCCGGCAGGCGCTTGCAGCGGACCGCAAACTGCAGCAGAGTGCGCGGCCCTTGTCCGTCCCTGGAATTCCGCATGCGCCTCGGCATCGACTTCGGTACCAGCAATTCTGCCGCCGCCATCGTGCACGAGGGCCGCCTGTTGCCGATCCGCTTCGGCGATGCCGAACAGTTCCGCACCAGCGTCTATTTCCCAGGCGTAGTACCCGATCCGGACGACTTCCAGCCCGATGCCAGCCAACAGCATGCGCTGGAGCAGATGATCGACAGCGCGGCGCGTGCCGCCCGCGCTGCCGGCCAGGAGCGCCCGCCGCAGGCACTGCGCCGAGAAGCATTGCGCGCACTGCGCCGCGAATGGATGGAAGCCCGTGCCCGCGAAGCGCGCAGCGCCAGCGACCTGCTGCAGAACGCGATCTACGGCGATGACGCGCTGGAAGCCTATTTCGAGGAGCATGAAGGCAACCTCGTGCAGAGCCCCAAGTCGATGCTCGGCTACAACCTGCACCCGCGCGCGAAGCAGACCATCACCGGCATTGCCGCGCATATCCTTGAGCACATCCGCCTGACCGCCAGCGCGCAGCTCGGCCAGCCGCTGCGCACCGCCCTGCTCGGCCGCCCCGTGCAGTTCCGCAGCTCGATCGGCGAGGCCGGCAACGCGCAGGCGCTGGACATCCTGCGCGAGGCGGCGGCGCAGGCCGGCTTCGACCGCATCGATTTCCTGGAAGAACCTGCCGCAGCGGCGATGCACTATCACGCCGGAAGCGCGACACGGCACCAGGCCGTGATCGTCGACATCGGCGGTGGCACGACCGACATCGCCCATGCCGAAGTGGGGGGACCAGTACCCCCGCATATCCACCGTGCCTGGGGCATCGCCCGTGGCGGCACCGACATCGACCTGGCCCTGAGCCTGTCCAGCTACATGCCGCTGTTCGGTCGTGGCATCACCCGCGTGCCCGCCCACCACTACGTGGAAGCCGCCACCGTGCAGGACATGACCCGCCAGCGCGACTTCCGCCAGCACAACTACGATGCGGTCGACGCACCCTGGGGCCCGCGCCTGCAGGCACTGCAGGACACCGGCAACACCGCGCGCCTGTACCGTGATGTCGAGCGCGCCAAGATCGCCCTGAGCAGTTCTGCCACGCACCGCAGCACGCTGGACTACATCGGCCGCGACCTGCACGCCGACAGCAGTGCCGAGGGCCTGGCCAGTGCGGCCAATGGCTACCTGGAACAGATCCGCACGCTGCTCGCCCAGGTGCGCAGCGACATCGGCGGCGACCCGGACGCGGTGTTCCTGACCGGTGGCATGTCCCGTGCGGGTTACCTGCGCCAGGCCGTGGCGGAGGCGTTTCCGGGTGCCCGGATGGTCCACGGGGAGCCTTCACTCGGGGTGGTACAAGGCCTGGCGCTGGCCGCAGCCAGCCGGGATTAACAAAACGTTACGCAGGGTTTGCTACCCTCGGTAGGCTTGATCCACAGCTGTACCTTCCATCGGCCCTGCCGGTGTGTGTTCCGGGTGCAGCGCGGCCCGCCACGCGGGTCTTGCGGCCGTGCCTTCCTGGCTCGTTCATGGCCGCGCATCACCCGAGCCGCCATCGAGACCCGCTTTGGGCACCCGCCAGGCCCCTGTGGCCTTACAACCTGACGCCGCACCTGCACCCATCGACTGCCGCCGTTGTGACGCGGTCTGTTGCCGGCTGCCGGTACTGCTGCAGCCCGGCGACCACGTGCCCGGCCAGTTCCTCGCGCGCGACGCCCACGGCCGGGCCGTGATGGCGCGCAACGAGGAAGGCTGGTGCGCGGCGATCGATCCCTATCACCTGCGCTGCACGATCTATTCGCAGCGCCCGGCGATCTGCCGCCAGTTTTCGATGGGCGGCGATGACTGCCGCCGCGAGCGGCAGGATTACCTGCGCCAGGCCGATGCCTGTGCGCTTTCCTCCCCTTCCACCTGACAGGAGCAACCATGCCCCGCAAGGCAAAGACCCCCGCGAAGGCTAACAACAGCATCCGTAGCGAACGCAAGGGTGCAGCCGCCAGTACTGTGGTCAGCAGCGACTCGATCGCGTCTGACCTGGCCGCTTTCCGCAAGGCCGGTGGCAAGATCGAAGTGCTGGGTACGACCTGGGCGCTGAAGAAAGCCAGCTGACCCTCCCTGACCGCGGCGGCGCTGCCGCCGCGGCCTGCCGGTCGATGCTCAGCGGTCCAGTCGGACCCGCACGCTGCCCGAATGCGACTGGATGCGGATATCGCCGTCACCGCCCCCCAGCCGCGTGTCGAGATTGCTGCCCGGCCCATAACGCGGCCGCTCCACCGTGCCGGCATCACTGTTGATCGAGCCGCTGAAGCTGTTCACCGACAGCTGCGCCGATACGGTCCGCGGCAACCGCAGATTGACCGATGCGCTCACCGATTCGACGTTGATGCGCCCCCCCGGCGCCAGACCGGCAGCGGCCAGTTCGATGCTGCCTGACACCGTCTCCACCGCCAGGCGCTGGATGCGCCCCGCATCGACATCCACGCGTCCGGACACGGTCTGCGCACCGATGTCGCCGGACACGCCTCCCCCCGCGTCAATGCGGCCGCTGACGGTGTTCACGTCCAGCCGCGGCGTCTGCAGGCGGGCAGTGACGCTGCCGCTGACCGTGTTGAGCTTGGTGTCGCCGCTGCGGCCTGCCGCGGACAGGCTGCCGCTGACCGTATCGGCCTGCAGCCGACGCACATCGATGCCACTGATGTCCTGGCTCGCACTGACGGTGCTGAGCAGCAGTTCCGCCGAGCGTGGCACGTTCAGCACCAGGGTGGCCCCGCCATTGTTGCTGCGGCGTGGATATTCCACCTCCCACCGCACGCGGTTGGCACTCTTCTCCTGACGCAGCTGCAGGCCGTCGCTGAGACTGCCGGTGAGCTGGACCTCGTTGCGGTCCCAGCCGCGCACGGTGACCTTGCCGGCCACGTTGCTCAGTTCAATCCGGCCACCGGTGGCGAGTGCATGGCGTTCGTCGACGCGCGTGTCGGCCAGTGCCACAGCCGGTACCAGCAGCAGCGCGGCGCAGCAGAAAAGAAGGGGTCGCATCATGGGTCTCCTCAGGTTGTCAGTCCGGCGGCGGCCTGCGCCGCCTGCCGGGTCAGTTCCAGCCGCAGCGCATAGGTGCGCTTGAGCTGTCCAAGCAGGTGCGGCGCACGTGGATCCTGCGCCATCGCCGCGCGGATCTGCTCCGCGCTGCGGTCGAGTTCGTGCAGGGCCGGTTGCCACTCCGCTGCCCCGCCCTGCGGCAGGGAGGCCACCGCCTGCTGGTACTGCTCGGTCATCGCTGCGGCCTGCAGCTGCAGCCCGGAAGGCGCCGGCGTGGCCTGCGGCGGCTGCCACCACGGTGCCACCGCGTAGACCGCCAGGCTGGCGGCCAGCGCCGCGCCCACCGGCAGCCACCAGCGCCGTCGCGGACGCGGCGTCATCGCCACCACCTTGCCTGCTGCCGGGAGCGGTCCGGGGGCGGACCCGCGCGGTGGCAGGCTGGCCGACAGCCGCGCCCAGCCGTCCTCCGGAACGCTGCGCTCGCGGGGCAAGGCGCGCAGGCGCGCGAGCAGGTCGTGGTCGTAGTCGGGGTCGTTCATCGTCATGTCATGTCTCCCAGCCGTGCACGCAGCAAGCCACGCGCACGATGCAACTGTGCCTTGGAACTGCCGACAGCCATCTGCAGCTGCTCGGCGATTTCCTGGTGTTTCCAGCCTTCGATGTCGTGCAGCACCAGCACCGCCCGCGCCCGCGGGGGCAGCGTCGCCAGCGCACGTTCCAGGTCGCGCTCCGTGCCGGCGCAGCGGTCATGCACGGCCAGCTCCGGTACACCACCGTCCACGTCATCCAGGCTGTCGTGATCGTGTCCTCCCGCCCGGCCGCGCAGTTCCATCAGAGCGGCATTGACCCCGAGACGATGCAGCCAGGTCGACAGGCTGCTTTCGAAACGGAACCCGGGCAGTGCCTTCCACGCCTGCAGGAACGCTTCCTGCAGCGCATCCTCCGCACGTGCCTGCTGGCCGCCACACAGCCTCCACAGCACGGCGAACACCCGTGGCGCATGGCGTCGATACAGCAGTTCGTAGGCCGCTGTATCGCCACCGGCTGCCGCCCGTACCAGGGCGGGTTCGTCGACGGAGTCGGAGGCAGCAGGCGGTGCGGGCATGGTGGTGTCGAGCATAGTCCTTGGATGCGCCAGTCCCGCAGAAGGTTTAGATCCGATTCCTGCCAGGCACGATGCAACCTTTTCGGCGGCCGCTGCATCCATGGAGGGTCCTTCGTGAAATACCGTCCGGGAGCCCGCCATGTCCAGCCCATCGTGTGCCGCTCTGCTGGCCGTCGCTGCCTGCGTCGCGCTGCAGGTGCTTGGCCTGTCGCTGCAGCTCCACCCCGAGCGCGGCCGGGCCTGCCTGCAGCAGCAGCGCCAGGAGCTGGTGTGCCTGGCGTGGAGGCCGATGGTCGAATCGCCGGCACGTGCCGGGTAACATCGGCGACCACCACCGCTACCTGCTGTCGCCCCATGATGTTGTCGCTGAAGGATCACCTGCCGGCCTGGACCCATCCCTGGCTGCACAACATGGGCATCGCCCTGCAGATCGCGCTCGTCCTGCTGGCCGCCTGGCTGCTGCGGCTGCTGGCGCGCCGCCTGATCCGCCGATTCGCCGACCACTACACCCTGCCGCCGGAAATGGTGATGGGCGCGCGCCGCATCACCAGTTTCGTGGTCTATTTCAGTGCACTGCTGTACATCCTGAGCCTGCTGGGGGCCTCACCGGCAGTGCTGTGGACGGCATTCACGGGCTTTGCAGCCGTCGGTGCGGTGGCCTTCTTCGCGGCCTGGAGCGTGCTCTCCAACATCTTCTGCACGCTGCTGATCTTCACTACCCGCCCGTTCCGCCTGCATGACTACATCGAGGTGCTGGAGAACGGCGAGAAGCCCGGACTGAAGGGCCGGGTGATCGATGTGAACCTGATCTACACCACGTTGCAGGAGACCGGCGAAGGCCACGAAGGCACGGTGCTGCAGCTGCCGAACAACCTGTTCTTCCAGCGCACCGTACGCCGCTGGCGCGATCCGGCACAGGCGCCGGGCGGCATCCAGGGCGACGGCTGAGCCGCCCACATCAACGCAGCTGGCTGTCTTTGCTGCCGCGACGGTTGTAGCTGCTGTGCGCCTGCTCTTCCTCATCGTGCGCCTGCTGGCAGGCCACGCACAGCCGTACGCCGGGCACGGCGTTGCGCCGCGCCAACGGAATCGGTGCGTCGCATTCCTCGCAGTGCTCCAGACCCGGGCCCTGGCGCAGCTGGCGCCGCGCGCGGGCAATCGCATCGTCTACCGTCGCGTCGATCTGGTCCTGGACCGCGCCATCTCCCGCCCAACCGGTAGCCATGTCCGTCCTCCGCAGGTGTGTGGCCTGATATGGGGACGATACACCCACGGAAAAGGCCGGGCAGTGCCCCGCCCGGCCCGTGCTTCAGCTACCTGTCTGCCCGTGGGGACGCCTGCGGCAGCGGCTTACCAGACCAGATCGTCAGGAATCTGGAACTGCGCGTAGTAGGCATCATCTTCGGCGTTGCCTGTGGAGATCTCCTCCGTCGAGCCCGGCTGCCCGTGGTCGACCACGATGGCTTCCGGCGCGCGCTCGCGCACCTTTTCCGCCGCAGCACGGGGCAGCAACGCGTAACCCTCGCCCTGGGCGACGATGACCAGCACGCCCACCGACAGCGCCTTGCGCAGCTTGGGGTCGATCAGCAGGGTGCGGATCGTGCTGCCATCGCTGAAGCGATACTCGTCCTCGCCCTTATGCGGCACGGCATGGGCAGCGATGATCTGCTTTGCCTGCGCCTTCTGCTCGGCCAGCCTGGCCTGTGCGTTGCGCTCGGCGGCCAGGGCACGATCACGCTCGATCTTCTCGGCGCGGGCGCGTTCAGCCTCACGCTGGACCTCGGCCGACGTCGATTCAGCCTTGCCCTGGCGCGCCTTGGCCTGTTCGCGTGCGGCGGCGCTGGCCTGCGACTTCTTGGCCAGGCCGGCCTTGAGCAATTGTTCCTGCAGCGCGTTGGGCTTTGCCATGGTCGGTGCGTACCGCGTGTAATCTTGGATGCCCCCATTCTACCGACGCCCCGCCGCCCCTGCATGGCAGTCCTGAAGTACCTCACCGGTTATCCCGAACCCCTGGTCGCCCAGGTCAGCGAACTGCTGGCGCAGGGCCGGCTCGGCCCGTGGCTGCAGCAGCGCTATCCCGAGCCCCATGAGGTGCGCAGCGACCGCCAGCTCTACGACTACACCCAGGAGCTGAAAGACCGCTACCTGCGCAAGTCGGTACCGCTCAACAAGGTCTGCTACGACAGCACGCTGGAAGTGATCAAGCATGCATTGGGCACGCATACCGCCATTTCCCGCGTGCATGGCAGCCGCCTCAAGGCCAGCCGTGAGATCCGCATCGCCACGGTGTTCCGGCAGGCGCCGGCCGCCTTCCTGCGCATGATCGTGGTGCACGAGCTGGCGCACCTGAAGGAAGCCGACCACAACAAGGCCTTCTACCAGCTCTGCCAGCACATGGAGCCCGATTACCTGCAGCTGGAATTCGACACCCGCCTGTACCTGACCGAGCTGGCCAACCGCAGCCAGCGCTGACCGCGCGCAGGGGCTACACTGCGCGGCCCCCGCCCGACCTGCCCGCCCATGGAACCGATACGCCTCGACAAACGCTTGTCCGCCCTGCTCGGCATCCCGCGCGGCGAAGCGCGGCGCTACATTGAAGGTGGCTGGGTCACGGTCGATGGTGAGGTGGTTGAACAGCCACAGCGCCCGGTCGATGACACTGCGGTGATCGTGGTCGATGAACAGGCCAATGACAGCAAGGCCGAGCGCGTGGGCATGCTGCTGCACAAGCCGGCTGGTGCTGCCGCCGAAACCCTGTGTGCGCTGGTCAGCAGCAACAGCCACAGCGCTCTGGACGCCAGCGGCATCCGGCCACTGCAGCGCCATTTCCACGGGTTGCAGCTGGCTGCGTCCCTGCCCGCGGCAGACAGCGGCCTGGTCGTGGTCAGCCAGGACCCGGCCACGCTGGCCCACCTGCAGCGCAATCTCGGCCGCACCGAACAGGAGTATCTGGTCGAAGTGGCAGAAGGCGGGCCGGAACGGGGCCCCTGGCTGCTGGCCCGGCTGCAGCAGGAGTCGGGCGGGGCCAAGGTGAGCTGGCAGAGCGAGCAGCGGCTGCGCTTCGCCGGCAAGGGGCTGACGGCCAAGGGCCTGAAGACCGCGGTGGCTGCCGCCGGCCTGCAGGTCACCGCCCTGCGCCGCCTGCGCATCGGCCGGGTGGCACTGGGCCCGCTGCCGCCGGGACAGTGGCGCTACGTGGGCAGCGACGAACGGTTCTGACGCCCGCCGCCGCGCGGCACGCCGATCCACTAGCATGGGGCCATGAGCCCGCCTGCGCCTGTGTGGCGACGCCTGTTGCGCGTCGTTGCGATCATCTTCGCCATCCTTCTGCTGCTGGTCCTGTCCGGACTGCTGCTGGCCGACCACCTGACGCCACAGGCGCACGGTGAGCCGTCGCACGTACTGCCGTTGCAACCGGCGCAGACCCGCATCGACCAGCAGGTCGTGCCGCTGCAGGAGGCGCACCCCGGGCAATCCGGCGTGGCCTTCCTCGGCGATGGCATGGATGCATTCGCGGCGCGCGCGATGATCACCGCGCAGGCCGGGCGCAGTCTGGACCTGCAGTACTACATCTGGCACGACGACCTGATCGGTCACCTGATGGCCAGAGCGCTGCATGACGCCGCCGAGCGCGGGGTGCGCGTGCGCATCCTGCTGGACGACATGAATGCCAAGGACAAGGACGCGCTGATGATGGCGCTGGACCGGCATCCGAACATCGAGATCCGGCTCTACAATCCGTTCCGCAACCGCAGCGGCATCCTGCGCATGGTGGAGATGGTGCAGCGCTTCTTCAGCGTGAACCACCGCATGCACAACAAGAGCTGGATCGCCGATGGCCGTGTTGCCATCGTCGGTGGCCGCAACATCGGCGAGGAGTATTTCAGCGCGCGCACGGATGTGAACTTCCAGGACCTGGACCTGCTGGTCGCCGGCCCTGCCGTTGCACAGGCGAACCGGATATTCGACGACTACTGGAACAGCCCGGCGGCGATTCCGGTCTCCGCGCTGGCCTTCCATACCGACGCGCAGCTTCGCCTTCTGGTGCGTGAGTCCGACCATGAAGCGCAGCGCGATGCTGCCCGGCCCTATCTTGCGCGCGTGGCCGAATCACGCCATCGGCAGCGTCCCAGCCCCGAGCCGCTGCACTGGAGCAGCACCGTGCGCATCGTCTCGGATCCGCCGATGAAACACCGCAACGACGACCGCGGCAGCTGGCTCGTTACCGGGCTGATCGGTGAACTGGAGTCTGCGCGCAGCAAGGCCTTGTTGATTTCGCCCTACTTCGTGCCGGGCAACGAGGGCCTGGACGGGCTCTCGGCAATGGCGTCGCGCGGCGTGCACGTGGGCATAGTGACCAACTCCCTTGCCGCCAACGACGTTGCGGCCGTGCACGGCGGCTACATGGGCTACCGCGTGCCCCTGCTGAACGCCGGCGTGCACCTGTATGAGCTGAAGGCACAGGGCCAGGCGGGCGATGCAGGCCTGTTCGGCAGCAGCGGGGCCAGCCTGCACACCAAGGCCTTCCTGGTGGACGACCGCCGTGGCTTTGTCGGTTCCTTCAACCTCGACCCGCGCTCGGCCTATCTCAACACCGAAATGGGGGTGCTGTTCGACGACCCCGTGCTGGGCGCGCAGCTGCGCGACGAATACCTGCGCCTGGCCGACGCCAGGCACAGCTGGTGGCTGGCAGTGGACAACCGCGATCGGCTGCGCTGGCTGGAGCGTGAGCCTCCGCCGCGCTGGGTGGAGGACGAGCCAGGTGCTACGCGGCGCCAGCGCTGGCTGTCGCGGATCATCAGCTGGCTGCCGGTGGAATCGCAGCTGTAGCGCTCAGTGTGCCCTGGCCTCGCCTTCATGCGGGGCGTCGTCCAGTGTTTCCACGCTGCGCCCATGCAGGCGCCGCCAGATCCAGCGCAACGCGTGGGGCGGTGCCGACGGCAGCTGCTCCAGCAGGGCCAGCATCCGGCCCTGGGTGGCGTGGCCATGCCGGCACAGCAGGCTCGCCGCCGCCGCTGCGCTGCCCAGCCGCAGGCTGTCGGACAGAGGGCCCGAGGCGTCGGCCGCCAGGGTCTGGTGCACCGGGTCGGGCAGCTCCCAGGCGGCGGCCACCCGCTGTGCCAGCGGCAACGACCACTGCTGCAGCAGCTGCAGGGCCAGGGCCGGCTGCACGTCCTCGCCGCGCGCCTGGGCTTCCTGCAGCAGCTGGCGCATCACCAGCGCCGCACCGAGTCCCTGCACCAGGCCCAGCCACTGCGCGGCGAAGGCATCGCCGGAGTTCACGCTGCGTGCGTGGTCGGCAGCAGCACGCGATGCCAGCAGGGCGTGCTCCCAGGTGATCGTGCTGAACTGCGGGAACCGCTCGCACTGAACCTGCATCACCGGCTGCACCAGCACCGCACTGATGATCTGCCGCACGCCTTCCGTGCCGACCAGGGTCACCGCCCGCTGCAGGCTCTCGACCGGGCGTTCGTGCACCTTGTACGCGGGACTGTTGGCGATGCGTAGCAGGTTGCCCGTGAGTACCGGATCCTGGCCGATGATCGCCGCCATCACCCGTGCCGAGGCGGCATCATCGTTGACGGTCTGGATCAGCTGCGGCAGCAGCTGCGGCCGGCGCGGCAGCTGCCGCGTCGCCCAGTCGCGATCCTGCAGCGCGTCCGCCACCGCCTGTGCCAGTCCGGCGCTGGCGGCATCGACAGGGCCGGGCTCGCCCGCCAGTCGCGGGTACAGCGCCAGCGCGTGCAGGCCACGCTGCAGCTGCGCGGCGATCTCTCTCGGGGGCACTGGGTCTCCCTGCAGGCGGGCAGCCGCAGCGGCCACCGCCTGACGCGGCCCCGCCGACAGACGCGACGGCGCCGCGCCGGTCAGCGACGCAAGCCAGCCGCGTACCCTGCGTGCCCAGGCCAGCGTCACCGGCCGTGATCCTGTCGATGTCGTACTGCGCTCGCCATGGCCCGTCTCTGTCTCTTCACACGATCCGGCCACTGGCCATCGACGCAGCATCGGCCGCGCTTTCATCTTCTTTAACCCGCAGTGCCCATCGACGTCGACGGCAGACACTCGGGGAATGGACTAGAATGGCGCCGCGCGACCCGTCCCCCTGCACCGACGACGTCGCTTTTTTTGTTTTGGGACCCTACCGTTCACTGGTCGTTCGCTGCAGTTCGCCGCCGTTCGCACCATCGGAGACGCCATGCTATTCGAAACCCTCGCCACCACCGGCCACGAACAGGTGGTGTTCTGCCACAGCCATGACGCCGGCCTGAAGGCGATCATCGCCATCCACAACACCACCCTGGGCCCGGCCCTGGGCGGCGTGCGCATGCGTCCCTATGCCAGCACCGACGAAGCGCTGGCCGACGTGCTGCGGCTGAGCCGGACGATGACCTACAAGAATGCGCTGGCCGGCCTCAATGTCGGTGGCGGCAAGGCGGTGATCATCGGCGATCCGAAAGCGGACAAGACCGAAGTCCTGTTCCGCGCCTTCGGTCGCTATGTCGATTCGCTGGGTGGCCGCTACATCACCGCCGAAGACGTCGGTACCGACGTCAACGACATGGAGAACATCTACCTGGAAAGCCAGTTCGTGACCGGCGTCCACCAGGTGCATGGCGGCTCCGGAGATCCCGCACCGTTCACCGCCTACGGCGCGCTGCAGGCGTTGATGGCGTCGATGCGTTTCAAGTTCGGCCACGAGGAAGTGGGCAAGACCAGCATCGCAGTGCAGGGCCTGGGCCACATCGGCATGGAACTGGTCAAGCTGCTGCGCGACCGCGGCGCGAAGCTGTATGTCACCGACCTGGACGCGGCCCTGGTTGATCGCGCAGTCAGCGATTTCGGCGCCGAAGCAGTGAAGCCGGACGAGATCCACGAAGTGAATGCCGACGTCTTCGCGCCGTGCGCGCTGGAAGGCTCGATCAATGCCGACACCCTGCCGCGGATCAAGGCCAAGATCATCTGTGGCACCGCCAACAACCAGCTGTCCAGCCTGGAAATCGGCGATGAACTGCACGCGCGCGGCATCCTTTACGCACCCGATTACGCGGTCAATGCCGGTGGCGTGATGAACGTGTCGCTGGAGATCGATGGCTACAACCGCGAGCGCGCGATGCGCCTGATCCGCAGCATCTACCACAACCTGACACGCATCTTTGAACTGTCGCAGCGCGAGAACATCGCGCCGCAACGTGCGGCCGACCGAATCGCCGAGAGCCGCATCCTGTCGATCGGCAAGCTGAAGATGCCGCTGGGCCGCAGCACCCCGCGCCTGGGCAATCTGCGCGGCGGTTGACCGCCCCTGCCGGGCCTCGGCCCGGCGCCCCTCCGGGCGCCGGCAACCCCATGATGGATCAGAACCCGGCGCTGTAACGCAGCGCCGCTTGCCGTGCGTCATCACCGCCGACACGCTGATCGATGCCCAGGCTCAGACGGCCACTCCGTCCCCACCACGACTCCAGCGCAAGCCCGAGCAGCGCGCTGCCACGCGATGAGTCGGCACCGGGCAACGGTGCCCACGCGTCGACACCGACGAAGCTGGCCTGCCACTCCCCGGCGGCGCCCTGAAGGCGCTGCTGCCATTCGGCGTGCCCGCGCAGCGTCCAGCGTCCCCAGCCACGCTCGCCGCGCAGCCCCGCCAGCAGTTGACTGCGCTGCGCACGATTGGCTTCACCCCGCAGGCCGAAACCGAAGCCGCCGCGCTCGTTGAACGCCGCGGTATCCACCCGCGTGGCACTGGCACCGACATACGGTGTCAACGACGCGCCGACGGTGCCGAAGCGATAGCCGCTTTCGACACTGGCGCTGCTGAATCGACCGCCGTAGCGCGCGGAAACGCCGTAGGCACCTGCACCCAGCAGCAGCTGCCGGTCCAGTTCGCGGGTGAACCGCCCTGCGCCGAACTGCGCCAGTGCATAACCGCGCCCAACGCTCCAGCCGGCATACAGCTGCGCCTGCGCTTGGCGGTCCTGCCCGCGATCACCGTTGAAGGCACTGCCACCGTTGCTGCGTGTTTCACCGAACGCCATGCCCAGCAGGCCATGGCTGCCCAGCGGCACGTCTTGACCGGCCATCCAGCCCCGGCTGTCGGTGGCGCTGCCAGCGAAACTGCCCTGCCCTGCCTCGCCCAACGTGCTCTGCCAGGCACCGCGCAGCGCAGGCAGAGCCTGCACGCGATCGAAACGGGCGGCCACCGCGCGTCGCGACATGTCGATGCTGTCGAAGGTCGCCGCCTCGGCACGCGCGTGGGCCTTGCCGGACAGGCTCTCCAGCGTGGCCGCCAAGCCCGTGCTGCGCTGCAGGCCGGCCGCTGCACCACCGAATGGCGAATCCTGCAACGCGTGGTTGCCGTCCAGTTCGACGAACGCGCCTTCCAGCCGCGCCGCAGTTGTCTGCACACCGGCATCGAGCCCACGCGCAGCGGCGGTGACACTGATCCGGGTCAGGTTCAACCATGCGTTGTTGCTGTCATAGCCATAGCTGGTCTGCAGCAGGGCCAGCCCCTGCAGGCCACTGGATGTGGCTGCGGTGCTGAAGGTGCCGGTCACGCCGGCGGCGGCATGGATCAGATCCTGCCGGGTACCGTCCTGCGGCACGTAGCCATCGACGAATCCGTGGACGTGCACGCCACCGTCCAGACGGGCGCTGCCGGTGACCTGCAGCGCGTTGGCCCCCAGCGCGATCATCAGCTGTGCGCCGGCCTGCTGCACGTAGTTGCCTTCGATGGTCGCCGTGGTATTGGCGGTGGTCAGGAACACGCTGCTGCCGTTGGTCACGTTGCCGACCACGCGGGGCGTGCCGCCATTGAACTGCAGGCCGCTGGATGATGGATCGGCCTGCGGCAGGATGCTCACGCTGGAACGGATCACGCCGCCGTCGCGCAGCGACAGCACACCGCCTTCGATGCGGGTGGCACCGCTGTAGCTGCTGTTGCCGGTCAACGCCAGCACGCCGGCGCCCTGCTTGACCAGGCCGCCACTGCCGACGATGTCGTTGCTCCAGACCGAACCGGTGGATGCTGCGTCGACATTGGCAATCACGTCGCCCCAGTCGAAACGTCCCGGCCCGTTGATGGCCCTGCCGATGTCGAGCAGGCCGTAGCCGAACACCGGGTCCACGCCGGGGGCGCCGATGTCCTTGGCCGTGCCGAGCAGGGTCTGCCGTACCAGGTTGTTGTCGAAGTACGGATACCGCTCCCACACCAGCGCGGCCGCGCCCGACACCAGAGGTGCGGCGAAGGACGTGCCGTAGTTCCAGAAATAGCTGGTGCCCGCGTCATCCGGATAGACCGCGCTGCCGGGCGCCGCCAGACAGTAGCGTGCCGCCTGGCCGCAGGCGTTGGCGTAACCGGCCAGCGTGTCTGGCGCGTAGGGATCGACGGCCGTGGCCACCAGCCAGCCGCGCTCCAGATCCGCAGCCGGTCGCGAGCCTGCCACGCCCGCCTGGCCCGGCAACGCCGCCAGGCTGCTGGGCTCGCTGCGCGCATCGTTGCCCGCGGCGAACACCACCAGCCCGCCGTGATTGATGACGAAAGGCCGGTACTCGCCGGCGACCTGGGCGGTGGTGGGCAGGTCGGTCCAGTACAGCCCGCCCCAGGAATTGTTCATCACCTTGACGTTGTAGCTGATCAGGTCGCGATGCACCTGGGCCACACCGAGGGTGCCGCTGAACGAATTGCCCTGGCCGCTGCCGTCGTCTGCCGGCGGCTTGTCGGAGATGATCCGCGCCGACACGATCTGCGCACCGGGCGCGATGCCGCCGGGCCAGCGCCCGACCGCTGCGCCCGCGGCCAGGCTGGCGACGGCAGTGCCATGGCCGACCACATCGTCCACGCCCAGATTGTTGCGGGCAGGGTCGATGTAGGTGAGGTTGGCCACTACCCGCCCGTTCAGCGCGGCGGCCGCGCGCTGCACACCCGAATCGACGATGCCGATGCGCACGCCCCTGCCGGTGGCACCGGTGGCCTGCGCGGCACCCGCATGGGTGACCGACAGGTGCGCATCGAACGCCGGCTCCAGCGGTTTGGGCGGGGGCGGCGTGGTCGGCGGCGGCGGTGCAGGCGGCGGCGTGGTGGGCGGCGGGTCAACGCGCACGTTGCCACCGCCACCTCCGCCCCCACACGCCGTCAGCGCCATCGCCAGCGCCGCTGCCAGGACCGACCGTGCCATCGTCGTGCGTTCCATCGATTCCATCCCATGAACGTTGGCCCGCCTTCATCCCGGCGGGCATGCGGCGCCATCCAGCGGCAGCCATCCCCGACCCTCTATACTTGGGCCGACCCCCACGCAGTCTGCCGGGAAACCGGAGCGCATCCAACGCCCCCCGGTCTCCTTTCCGAACATTGCTTACGCATCAACGAGATTGCCATGTCCAACATCGTCATCGCCGCCGCCAAACGCACCGCCATCGGCTCCTTCCTCGGCCAGTTCAACGGTGTGCCGACCCCGACCCTCGGCGCGGCCGCCATCGCCGCAGCGCTGGAGCAGTCCGGTGTCCCGGCCAGCGACGTTTCCGAAGTCCTGATGGGCTGCGTGCTGCCGGCCAACCTTGGCCAGGCGCCCGCCCGCCAGGCCGCGATCGCCGCCGGCATCCCGCTGTCCGTCGGTGCCAGCACCCTCAACAAGGTGTGCGGCTCGGGCATGAAGACCATCATGCTCGGGCATGACCTGATCAAAGCCGGTTCGGCCAAGGTCGTGGTTGCCGGCGGCATGGAGTCGATGTCCAACGCGCCGCACCTGCTGCCCAACTCGCGCACCGGCAACCGCTTCGGCAACTTCCAGGCGGTGGACCACATGGCCCACGATGGCCTGGTCAACGCCTACGACGGCAAGGCCATGGGTGAATTCGCCGAGTGCGCCGTGGACAAGTACCAGTTCAGCCGCGAGGAGCAGGACGCCTACGCCATCGAATCGGTCAAGCGCGCGCAGGCGGCGCAGACCAACGGTGCGTTCGCCGACGAGATCGTCGCGGTGAAGGTGGCCACCCGCAAGGGTGAGGTCGAGGTCGACACCGATGAACAGCCCGGCCGCTCGGACATCGCCAAGATTCCGACCCTGCGCCCGGCGTTCAAGAAGGACGGCAGCGTGACCGCTGCCAGCTCGTCCAGCATTTCCGACGGCGCCGCCGCCGTGGTGCTGCTGACCGAGGAAGACGCCAAGGCCCGCGGCATCACCCCGCTGGCACGCATCGTCGGCCACGCCACGCATTCGCAGGAGCCGGAGTGGTTCACCACCGCACCGATCGGCGCCATCCACGCATTGCTGCAGAAGACCGGCTGGTCGCTGGACCAGGTGGATCTGTTCGAAATCAACGAAGCCTTCGCCGTGGTGGCGATGGCCCCGATGCGCGAACTGGGCATTCCCCACGACAAGCTCAACGTGAATGGTGGGGCCTGCGCATTGGGGCATCCGATCGGCGCATCCGGGGCACGCCTGGTGGTGACCCTGGTCAACGCCCTGCGCACGCGCGGTGGCAAGCGCGGCATTGCCACCCTGTGCATCGGTGGTGGCGAGGCGACCGCAATTGCCATCGAATTGATTTAAAAGGGTTTAACTGCGATTTCGCAAAAATGAATGCGGGATCGCTTGACAGCCAAACGTGGCTTGTCATCATGTTGTCGGCGCGCAGTTGCGCGTTGCCTAATCTAACGACGAGGATTCACACAATGAGCATCAACAAGCTGCTGGTCGCGATGTCCCTGGCTCTGGCCCTGGCCGCCTGCTCGAAGCAGGAAGCTGCCCAGGACGCCGCTGCTTCGGCCAACGAAGCCGCCACCGAAGCCCAGGCTGCTGCCGATCAGGCCGCCGCTGCTGGCGCCCAGACCGCCGACGCTGCCCAGCAGGCCGCCGACACCGCCGCCACCGCTGCTGACGCTTCGGCTGACGCCGCTGCCCAGGCTGCTGGCGCCGCTACCGACGCTGCTGCTGAACAGGCCAAGGACGCTGCCAAGGCTGCCGAAGGCACCGCCGAGCAGGCCAAGGACGCTGCTGAAGAAGCCAAGAAGTAATAACTTCTTTCTTCACGCTGTTCTGGAAAAGCCGCTGGTTCGCCAGCGGCTTTTTCTTTGCATCGCGTTCCGCGACCCCGCCTTCACAAGGGCGTGAATAGGCTGGCGTCCCCATCCATTGCCGCAGTGCACTACCGGAGACCGCCATGAAGATCCGCTCGCTGACCCTGTCCCTGCTGGCCGCTTCGCTGCTGATCGGCCTGGCCGCCTGCAAGGGGCCGGAAGCCGAACAGGCCCGCCAGGATGCGCGGCAGGCTGCCGACAGCGCAGGCGCCGCCGCCCGTGACGCAGTCGACCAGGCCGCCGCAGCTACCCGCGAGGCCGCCGACAAGACGGCAGCTGCATCCGAGCAGGCGGCGGCCGATACCCAGCAGGCGCTGGACAAGGCGGCCGACGCTACCGCCAATGCTGCTGACCAGGCCAAGGTCGCCGCCACCGACGCCGCTGCACACGCCAGCGATGCGACCGCGGACGCCGCACAGAAGGTCGCCGACAAGGCGCGTGATGTCGCAAATGACGCGAAGGCGAACGCGGCCAAGGAAGAAGCCAAGCACTGAGCCGCGTCCGGTACTGCAGAGCGCCGCAGCCACGCTGCGGCGCTCTACAGAATTCCACGCTACGGCAGCGCGCGCGCCAGGATTTCCGACAGGTCCAACCCGGCCGGCAGGGTGCCGAACACCCATCCATGTTCACCGCCGAGCCGGCTGCGGATGAACGCATCCGCCACCGGACTGCGTGCACGCAGCAGCAGCGCCGCCTGCAGCAGCAATGCGGTGCGCTCGCAGAACATCCGCGCCTGCGACTCTTCCGGTGCCGGGGTCGTTACCCAGCGCTGCAGCGCAGCGGCATAGCGCGCATCGCGATCAGCCACCGCCGACAGCTCGCCCTGCAGTGCCGCCAGCGTCTCCGGTTCGCGGCCCAGTGCCCGCAGCACATCCAGGCACTGGATGTTGCCGCTGCCTTCCCAGATCGAGTTCAGCGGCGCCTGCCGGTACAGGCGCGGCAGCATTGATTCCTCCACATAGCCCGCGCCGCCCAGGCATTCCTGCGCCTCGTTGACGAAGGTCGCCGCCCGCTTGCACACCCAGTATTTGCCCAGCGCCGTGCCCAGCCTGGCCAGCGCCGCCTCGCCGGCATCGAAGGACGCACGGTCCACCGCACGCGCGATGCGCATCGACAGCACCGTCGCCGCTTCCGATTCCAGTGCGAGGTCGGCCAGCACGTTGGCCATCAACGGGTGCTCCACCAGCAACCGGCCGAAGGTGCGGCGGTAGCGGGCATGGTGCAGCGCCTGCGCCAGCGCCATGCGCATTTCCGCTGCGGCACCCAGCATGCAGTCCAGGCGGGTCATCATCACCATGCCGATGATGGTGGCCACGCCACGCCCCTCTTCGCCCACCCGCCACGCCTGCGCGCCGCAGAACTCGACCTCGCTGGACGCGTTGGCCCAATCGCCCAGTTTGTCCTTCAGCCGCACCAGGCGGAATGCATTGCGGTCGCCATCGGCAAGCCGGCGCGGCATCAGCAGACAGGTCAGTCCGCCCGGTGCCTGCGCCAGCACGAGGAAGCCATCGCACATGGGTGCCGAGAAGAACCACTTGTGGCCGACCAGCCGATAGCGCTCGCCGTCGATGGGCTCTGCTCGCGTGGTGTTGGCGCGCACATCCGAGCCCCCCTGCTTCTCGGTCATGCCCATGCCCAGGGTGATGCCGGCCTTGTCGGCCACCGGTACGTCGCGCGGGTCGTACACCGGTGCGGCGGCCTTGCGCGCCCATTCGGCCAGGTTCGGCTGCGACCGCAGCACCGCTACCGCCGCATGGGTCATCGTCAACGGGCAACTGGTACCGGCCTCGGCCTGGTGGTGCAGATAGCTCAGCGCCGCGCGTGCAACATGCGCACCCGGCTGCGGCTCATGCCAGGACAGGCCGGCCACGCCATGCGCCTTCGCGGCGGTCATCAGCTGGTGGTAGGCCGGATGGAACTCCACCGTATCGATGCGATGCCCCTGCGCGTCGTGGGTGCGCAGGCGCGGGCGGTCGCGGTTGGCATCGAATCCGAGCCGGTACAGCTCGTCACCGGCCAGCGCACCGTACTGCGCCAGGCGCGGGACGAAGGCTGCGGCGCCTTCGCGATGCACCGCCTCCATCAACGCTGCGTCATCGGTCCACAGCTGGCGCCCGGCGAACGGTGGCGGCTGATTGAGCACCACATGGGTCTCGAAGGGGGCAGTGCTGCTGAAACCCGGTCCACTCATGCGATCCATCCGGCGGCAAGAGGTATGCGATCCGATTGTGCCGCATGCTGCGCCAAGCCCGCGTTCAGGCCGGTTCTCACCCCGTGCACGAGCCGCGCGCCACAGTGCAGCCATGGCAGGCAACGACGATCTTGTGGTGCTGCGCCCGGAAGGGCTGTACTGCGCTGCTGGCGATTTCCACATCGATCCCTGGCGGCCGGTGCCGCGCGCGGTCATCACCCATGGTCATGGTGACCACGCGCGCCCGGGCATGGGCGAATACCACTGCAGCACGGGCAGCGCGCCGATCCTGCGCTGGCGGCTGGGCGACGTACCGCTGCACGCGCATGCCGAGGGCGCACCCTTTGCGCTGGGCCGGGTGCAGGTGTCGCTGCATCCGGCCGGTCATGTGCTCGGCTCCTCGCAGGTGCGCATCGATGATGGCCGGCAGGTGTGGGTCGCCTCCGGTGACTACAAGCGCCAGCCCGACCCCACCTGTACGCCGTTCGAAGTGGTGCCCTGCGATACCTTCATCACCGAGGCGACCTTCGCCCTGCCCATCTACCGCTGGCCGGACACCGCAGCCGTGGCTGCCGAGATCGCGTCTTGGCGCGAGGAATGCGCGCAGCGCGGCGAAGCCGCCGTCCTGCTCTGCTACGCATTGGGCAAGGCCCAGCGCGTGCTGGCCGAGCTGCTGGCACGAGGCGAACCGCCGGCATGGCTGCACGGTGCCATCGCCAATGGCGTGGCCGTCTATCGCGCTGCGGGCATCCCGATGCTGGACACGATCGCCGTCGCCGAACAGGGGCGCCAGGCCGATGCGGCCGGACGGCTGATCCTCGCCCCGCCCTCGGCCGCCGGCACGCCCTGGCTGCGCCGCTTCGGGCGCCACCAGCTGGGTTTCGCCTCCGGTTGGATGCAGCTGCGCGGAAACCGCCGGCGCCGCAACGTCGATCGTGGCTTCGTGATCTCCGACCACGCCGACTGGCCCGCGTTGCTGCGTACCATCGAGCAGACCGGCGCACGCCGCGTCATCGCGACCCATGGCAACACCGATGCGCTGATTCCGTTCCTGCGCGAGCGCGGTGTCGCCGCGGAGGCTTTCCGCACCGATTTCGGGAGCGAGGAATGAAGGCCTTCGCCGCGCTGTACCAACGCCTCGATCGCAGCACCGCCACGCTGGACAAGCGCGCGGCGCTGGTCGATTACTTCCGTCACGCGCGACCGCACGATGCGGCCTGGGCCCTGTTCCTGCTCAGTGGTGGCAAGGTCGGGGGGGCGCGCCGGAAGATCGCTGCCAGCGGCGAGCTGCGCCGCTGGATCGGCGAGGAAGCCGGACTGCCTGCGTGGCTGGTCGAGGACAGCTATGCGCAGGTCGGCGATCTGGCGGAGACACTGACCCTGCTGCTGGACGACCCAACGGCAATGGCGCCGGACCGCCCTCTGGCCGACTGGATCGAACAGCATCTGCTGGCCGTGGCCAATCAGCCCGAGCCCGAGCGACGTGCAGCCGTGGTCGAGGGCTGGCGCCAGCTGCCCGCGAACGAGCGCCTGGTGTTCAACAAGCTGCTGACCGGTGCACTGCGCGTCGGCGTGTCGCAGCGGCTGGTCCAGCAGGCACTGGCCGAACTGTCCGGACTGGACATCGCGCGCATCGCGCAGCGCATGCTGGGCACCTGGGTGCCCTCGCCCACCCTGCTCGCACAGCTGCTGTCGCCGGAAGAACTGCCGCTGGACCGCCAGCAGCCATATCCGTTCTTCCTCGCTTCGCCGCTGGAAGGTGAGCCCGGTGATCGCCTGGGCAGCATCGACGACTGGCTGCTGGAATGGAAATGGGACGGCATCCGCCTGCAGCTGCTGCGTCGTCGCGGCGAGGTGGCGCTGTGGTCGCGTGGCGAAGAGCGCCTGGACGGCCGGTTCCCCGAGATCGAGCAGGCCGCCGCACTGCTGCCGGAGGGATCGGTGCTGGATGGCGAACTGCTGGCCTGGGATGAGCCGGCCGATCTTCCCAAAGCCTTCACCGCCCTGCAGACCCGCATCCAGCGCCGCAAGCCGGGCGCCACCACGCTGCGTACGACACCGGTGCGGATGCTGGCCTACGACCTGCTCGAACGCGACGGCAACGACCTGCGCGCATTGCCGCTTCAGCAGAGGCGCGTGCAGCTGGCGGAACTGCTCGGCACGCTCGGCGATGCGCGCATCCAGCTGTCGCCGGAGGTGCCCGCCGGGGACTGGGCACGGGCGGCCGCGCTGCGCGACGCGGCGCGCGAGCGCGGCGTGGAGGGCCTGATGCTGAAGCGCCGCAACTCGGCGTATCAGTCCGGCCGGCGCCGTGGCGACTGGTGGAAGTGGAAGGTCGATCCACTCACCATCGATGCCGTGCTGCTGTACGCACAGGCCGGCCATGGCCGGCGCAGCACGCTGTACACCGATTACACCTTCGGCGTATGGGACGGCGATGCGCTGGTTCCGGTGGCCAAGGCCTACTCGGGCCTGGACGATCAGGAAATCCTCGCCCTCGATCGCTGGATCCGCGCCAACACCCGCGAGCGCTTCGGACCGGTACGCAGCGTCCGCGCCGAGCAGGTGTTCGAACTCGGCTTCGAGGCGGTCAACCGCAGTGCACGGCACAAATCAGGAATCGCCGTGCGTTTTCCGCGCATCCTGCGCTGGCGCCACGACAAGCCGGCCAGCGAGGCCGATCAGCTGGCGACGCTGCAGGCCCTGGCACGATGACGCGGAGCGAGGCCCTGCAGCGGCTGAACGGCTGGTTTGCCAGCCGCGGCTGGAAACCCCTGCCCTTCCAGCGCGCCATGTGGCGTCACTACCTGGCGGGCGAATCGGGCCTGCTGCATACCCCCACCGGCAGCGGCAAGACGCTGGCGATGTTCGGCGGACCGCTGCTGCAGGCGATGATCGCGCCCGCGCCCGCACCCGCCCGCCCCAGCGCGGTGCGCCCATTGCAGGTGCTGTGGGTGACCCCGCTGCGTGCCCTGGCCAGCGACACCGCACGCGCACTGCAATCGGCCGTCGATGGCCTGGGCCTGGGGTGGCGCGTGGGCCTGCGCAGCGGCGACGCCAGCCAGCGCGAGCGGCGCCTGGCGCGCGAAGGGCGCATCGACGTGCTGGTGACCACGCCCGAATCACTGGCACTGCTGCTCACCTACCCCGATACCCTGCCACGCATGCATCAGCTGCGCTGCGTGGTGGTCGACGAATGGCATGAACTGCTGGGCAACAAGCGCGGCGTGCTGCTGCAGCTGAATCTTGCACTGCTGCGCGACACCACGCCTGCGTTGCAGCTGTGGGGATTGTCGGCCACGCTGGGCAATCTGCCGCAGGCGCGCGACGTGCTGCTGCCGGACAGGCCGGATGCACCCATCGTCGAAGGCGCGCGCCAGCGTCCGGTCACCGTCAGCAGCCTGCTGCCGGCACCGGGCGAGCGCTTTCCCTGGGCCGGACATCTTGGCCTGGCGCAGCTTCCGCGCGTGCTGGAAGCGCTGATGACCGCGCGCAGCAGTCTGCTGTTCACCAACACGCGGGCGCAGGCCGAACTGTGGCACCAGGCGCTGGCGGCGGTGTGGCCGGAGGATGCCGCCACGCTGGCGCTGCACCACGGTTCGCTGGACCCCGCACTGCGTCAGCAGGTGGAAGACGGCCTGCGCGCCGGTGCGATGCGCTGCGTGGTTGCCACCTCCAGCCTGGATCTGGGCGTCGATTTTCCCGAAGTGGACCAGGTACTGCAGCTCGGCAGCCCGAAGGGCGTGGCGCGGCTGCGCCAGCGCGCCGGCCGTGCCAGGCATCGCCCCGGCGCCAGCGGCAGAATCCTGTGCGTGCCCAGCCATGCGCTGGAACTGGCCGAGTACGCCGCCGTCCGCCGCGCGCTGCGCGACGGCGTGGTTGAAGCCAGGCGACCGCCAACCCTGTCGCTGGACGTGCTCGCCCAGCATGCGGTCAGCCGCGCGTTGGCGGGGGGATTCACCAGCCGCTCGCTGCTGGCGCAGGTGAGGCGCACGCACGCATTCGCGCACCTGGGCGACGCGCAATGGCAGGCTGTCCTGGACTTCATCGTGCAGGGGGGACGGGCACTGGCCCAGTACCCGGACTTCCACAAGGTGGTGCTCGACGCGGACGGCTACCATCGCGTGCACGACCGCCGCCAGGCCCTGCGCCATCGCTTGTCGATCGGCACCATCAGCA
This sequence comes from Stenotrophomonas sp. TWI169, assembly GCF_039674705.1. NCBI lineage: Bacteria > Pseudomonadati > Pseudomonadota > Gammaproteobacteria > Lysobacterales > Lysobacteraceae > Stenotrophomonas > Stenotrophomonas sp. TWI169. The sequence continues at coordinate 117,936 of NZ_JBDJOB010000012.1, forward strand.
GCGATGGCGCCGTGCGTGTGCAGTTCCCGCGCGGCGGTGGCCTCGGCTCGGTGGAAGAACAGTTCGCCAGCCGCCTGCGCAGAGGCGATCGATTCCAGTTCGCCGGGCGCATGCTGGAGCTGGTGCAGCTGCGCGACATGACCGCCTATGTGCGCCTGGCCCGCAAGGGCGGTGAAGGCACCGTCCCGCGCTGGCAGGGCGGCCAGCTGCCCCTGTCGATGCCGCTCGGGCGCGAGCTGGAAGCGGTGCTGTCCGGCGCGGACGACAGCGCCGAGTCGCGCTGGCTGGCCCCCCTGATGGCACTGCAGTCACGCCTGTCTGCCCGGCCATCGCCCGCGCACGTGCTGCTGGAGGACGTCCGGCGCCGCGAAGGCCAGTTCGTGTTCGTCTATCCCTTTGCCGGGCGCCACATCCACGAGGCACTGGCGGCGTTGCTGGCGCTGCGCTGCACGCGCCGGCAGCGCAACAGCATCGGCTATGCCGTCAATGACCACGGGCTGGTGCTGGCACCGACGCAGCCGATCGAGCTGCAGGCGGAGCAATGGAAGGAACTGTTCGCGGCCGATCAGCTGCTTGAGGACCTGCGTGCCGCCGTCAATCTGGGCGAGCTCGCGCGACGCCAGTTCCGCGGAATCGCACGCGTCGCTGGCCTGCTGGTACCCAGCCTGCCCGGTGGCGCGCCGCGCTCGCTGCGCCAGCTGCAGGCCTCGGCCGGACTGCTGTACGACGTGCTGCGCGAGCACGACCCCGAGCATCTGCTGCTGGCATTGGCCGAGCATGAAGTGCTGCAGGACAGCCTGGATCTGCCGGGCCTGCAGCAGGTGCTCGAACGCATCGGCACGCAGTCACTGTCACTGCAGCATCCCGCCTCGCTGACACCGCTGGGCTTCCCGCTGTGGGCCGAGCGCCTGCGAGGACAGTTCAGCAATGAAGACTGGCGCACCCGCGTGCTGCGTGCCGCACAGCAGTTGGAGAGACGCCATGGCCGATGAGCTGGCCGTGACGCTGGGCGGTGAACCCATGCTGCTGCTCGGTGCGCGCGCACTGTGGTGGCCGGCCCGGCAGGCCTTGCTGATCGCCGACCTGCACCTGGGCAAGGCCGACCTGTTCCGCCGCGCCGGCATCGCGCTGCCGTCCGGCGGCACCCGCGACGACCTGCAGCGCCTGCAGAGGCTGGTGCAGGCAAGGGCTTGCCGCGAGCTGTGGATACTGGGCGATGTGCTGCATGGGCCGGCGCATCGTGCGGCGTGGTACCGGCAATGGCTGGGATGGCGAGAGCAGCACTCCGCGCTGGCGGTGCATGTGATACGCGGCAATCATGATCGGCACCTGCCGCATGCGGCGATGCAGGTGGAGCTGCATGAGGAGGTGCAACTGGGCGCGTTCCTGCTGTGCCATGAACCACGGCACATGCCCGCGGCGCACGTCATTGCCGGCCATATCCATCCGCAGATCGCACTGCCGGCGCTGCGCCGCCGCTTTCCGGCGTTCTGGCTCCGCGAAGGATTGACGGTGCTGCCGGCATTCTCCGCCTTCACCGGCGGCTGGGTCATCGCACCGGCGCAGGGTGAACGGCGCATCGCCTGTGTCGAACAGGGTCTGGTGGCGATGCCTGGCCGGTAAGGCCAGCGGGCGCGACGGTCAGGCTGGCCGGACGCCCGCCAGCGCCGGCATCAGATGGAAACCGGGCGTGTCGTTGCTCTGCCGGCGCGGCAGTGCCTGGACGGCCGACAGCATTTCCTGCGCGCAGGCGCGGATGTGCGTGTGGTGTTCCGGCAGCGCATGACTGATCAGGCTGCCCACATGGAACTCGAACACATCCTCCAGAACGTCGGGCTGGTCCTCGTGCAGCATCTGCAGCAATCCCCGCAGCTTGCAGATTTCCGATTCCAGCTCTTCGACCGCGAACAACATGGCGTCCTCCTCGTGAACTCGCAGCACATCCGGGCCGCAGCAGGCCGCGACGGCGGCGCCACCCGGGCCACGCGATGTTCGAATCACGGAGAGGAAAACGGGCGACGCAGCTGTGGCGTGCTTCACTCTTGTCGCACAGACGCGGTGAGGTAACCGTTAATTCACGTGATGATGCGATTCACGCAGCCGCCGTGGCAGCCTGCGTGGCAAGCGCAACGGGCGGCCGGGCCAGGGCTTCGAGGAAGGCTGGATCCAGAGCAAGCGAACCGAACCAGCCGTGCTGGGTTCCACTGAGCACCCGCAGCATGTGGCCGCGTCCCCCCGGCAGCCGCCCCATCGGGCCAAGCAGCGCGTCGCGCGCCTTGGCCCACGCATCGCGATCGGACTGGAACAGCGGCGTCAGCCAGCGGCTCCAGCGCTGGTACACCGCCACATGCGCACGTCGCTGCGCCTGGTAAGCCTGCAGTGCCGTCTCACCAGCGCCATGCACACGCAGCGCGTCTCGCAGCGCCAGCGCATCGAGCAGCGCCATGTTCACCCCCTGCCCCAGCTGCGGGCTCATCGCGTGCGCTGCATCGCCGACCAGGACCATGCGCCCCTGATGCCAGCGGGTCATCACCGCATCGCGGTAAACCGCCCGGGACAGCTGTCCGGCATCGTGCAGGTGATCGAAGCGTGCGCTGGCCTCGGGCCAGAGCGCATGCAGTTCCTGCAGCCACGGTTGCATGCCTTCATCTTCCCAACGCGCGAAGTCGGCGCGTGGCAGGCTCCAGAAAAAACTCAGGCGCGGCGTGTCATCACCCGGACGCGTGCCCACCGGCAACAGGCCGATCATCTTGCGCGCGGCGACGTAGCGTTGGCGCAGCTGCTGCACGTGCGGCCACTCTCCGGCCGGCAGCAGGCACCACAATGCGCCCCACGGATAGACGCGGTCGAGGCCAGCGCCGCCGGCAATGGTCGCGCGCAGGGACGACGCTGCGCCGTCGGCCGCCACCACCAGGTCAAACGGGCCATGGGTGCGGCCTTCGTTGTCGCGCAGTTGCCCCCGCGCGGTATCGACCGCGTCGATGGTGGTCCCCGCATGCAGTTGGCCGGCGCCATCGCGGGCCAGGTCCAGCAGCGAGAACAGGGCGCCGCGCTGCATGCCCAGACCGTGCAGGCGGACATCGAGGCCGCCATAGCCCATGTCCATCACCGCACGTCCGCACGGCGTGTCGCCATAAAGCCGATGCACCGGCGCGGCATGCGCGCGCACGGCCTCCAGCAGTCCCATCTGCCACAGCACCTGCAGGCCGCTGGGCTGCAACAGGAAACCGGCGCCGACCGGCCCAGGGGTCGGCACGCGCTCGAAGATCTCAACGTCGTGCCCGTCGCGGGTCAGCAGGATGGCCATCGCCTGGCCAGCGGTGCCGTATCCAATCACGGCAATGCGAAGTCGTTCCGTCATCCGCACATTGTGCCCCAGCCGGATCCGGATCGTTCTCCAAGCCGCGCGCGGGCGGGCCGCCCTGCCGGCGAAGTAAAGGAGGAGGCGACGGTCGAAGGC
>NZ_JBDJOB010000013.1:0-113571 GCF_039674705.1 Stenotrophomonas sp. TWI169
TTGGGTGCTGCGGCGTGCGAAGGGGCGGGGGTGTGGGGCGCCCCCCGGCCGCGCCCCGCCCCCCCCCCCCCGCTACCGGGGTTGCATTGATGCCCCGCGATTCCCGCCGACCCGCTCCTGGCAGGTGCCAACCAAGTTTGGCACCCACCCAAGCCCTCCTGAACCGACCGCCGCCCGCGCGACACTGCGTCGCATCCACCCCCTGCCACGCGGCGCGAAAACAAGGTAAAATGTCGCGCTTCCCCACATCTCGGGTATGCCGATGCTGCGCATCCAGGCTGAAGCACTCACTTACGACGACGTCTCGCTCGTCCCCGCCCACTCGACCATCCTGCCCAAGGACGTCAACCTCGAAACGCGGTTGACCCGAGACCTGAAGCTCAAGCTTCCGATCCTGTCCGCCGCGATGGACACCGTCACCGAAGCCCGCCTGGCCATCGCCATGGCCCAGCTCGGCGGCATGGGCATCATCCACAAGAATCTCAGCCTGGAACAGCAGGCCGCGGAAGTGGCCAAGGTGAAGAAGTTCGAGGCCGGTGTCATCCGCGACCCGATCACCGTCGGCCCGGAAACCACCATCCGTGACGTGCTGGCCCTGACGCAGGCGCACAACATCTCCGGCGTGCCGGTGGTGGGCAGCGACGGCCTGCTGGCCGGCATCGTGACCCACCGCGACATGCGCTTCGAGACCGAGCTGGACGATCCGGTCCGCCACATCATGACCAAGAAGGATCGCCTGATCACGGTCAAGGAAGGCGCCGCGTCCGACGAAGTGCTGCAGCTGCTGCACCGCAACCGCATCGAGAAGGTGCTGGTGGTCAATGACTCGTTCGAACTGCGTGGCCTGATCACCGTCAAGGACATCCAGAAGAACACCGACTTCCCCAACGCTGCCAAGGATCTGTCGACCCGCCTGCTGGTCGGCGCTGCCGTCGGTGTGGGTGGCGATACCGATCGCCGCGTGGAAGCGCTGGTCGCCGCCGGCGTGGACGTGATCGTGGTCGATACCGCGCACGGCCACTCGCAGGGCGTGCTGGACCGCGTCAGCTGGGTCAAGAAGAACTTCCCGAACGTGCAGGTCATCGGCGGCAACATCTGCACCGGCGAAGCCGCACTGGCGCTGCTGGACAGCGGCGCGGACGCGGTGAAGGTCGGCATCGGCCCGGGCTCGATCTGCACCACCCGCGTCGTCGCCGGCGTCGGCGTGCCGCAGGTCACCGCCATCGACCTGGTGGCCGAAGCGCTGCAGGACCGCATCCCGCTGATCGCCGACGGCGGCATCCGCTACTCGGGCGACATTGGCAAGGCACTGGCCGCCGGTGCCTCGACCATCATGGTCGGCGGCCTGCTGGCCGGTACCGAGGAATCGCCGGGCGAGACCGAGCTGTACCAGGGCCGTTCGTACAAGAGCTACCGCGGCATGGGCTCGCTGGCTGCCATGGAGAAGGGGTCCAAGGACCGCTACTTCCAGGACGCCGCCACCGCCGACAAGCTGGTGCCGGAAGGCATCGAAGGCCGCGTGCCGTACCGCGGCCCGGTGGGCGGCATCATCCACCAGCTGATGGGCGGCCTGCGCGCCACCATGGGCTACGTGGGCTGCGCCACCATCGACGAGATGCGCAGCAAGCCCAAGTTCGTGAAGATCAGCGGCGCCGGCCAGCGTGAGAGCCACGTCCACGACGTGACCATCACCAAAGAGCCGCCGAACTACCGCGCCTGATGCGCTTGCGAACTGCTCTTGCGATTACGGGCAGCCTGCTGATGGCAGGCTGTTCGTTGTCCGAACCGCCGCCGCGCTCCGGGTCTCCGGGCGCGGCGGTTTCGCAATTGCAGCACGTGCAGGCGTGCCAGAACACGTTCTCGCTGCCGAAGGGCTGGCAGGTGCAGGCCGCGGGCGAGCAGCGCTGGCTGCTGAAAGGCACCGGCGAGCGCCCGCTGCAGGTCATCCTGCGGTGCGTTACCGATCTGGGTGACAGGCTTGAAGATCCTGTGGTCACCGCCGAGCTGGGGCCGCTGGAGCCGAAACGGATGAGCGTGCAGTCCGCGTTCTGGGGCAACGCCGTTGATTCCGGTTACCCGATGCACGCCTTTCAACGGCGCATCGTGCCCGGCACCGAAGTGCAGGAAATCGCCGAGCTGCCGCGCGCTGACCGCTCCAACCCCACCGCACCGCACGGCCTGCTGATGCTGCGCTGGGACGAGGAAGACCCCTCACATATTCAACAACGCGAGGCGTTCATCGCCACGCTGACACAGAGCCTTGAAGCGCCGGGCGCTGCGAAAAACACCACTGGAACGGCACCATGACCAACATCCATAACGACAAGATCCTCATCCTCGATTTCGGCGCGCAGTACACGCAGCTGATTGCCCGCCGCATCCGCGAACTGGGTGTCTACTGCGAAATCTGGGCGTGGGACCACAACCCGGCCGAGATCGCCGGCTTCGGCGCCAAGGGCATCATCCTGTCCGGTGGACCGGAATCGACCACGCTGCCGGGTGCCCCGGCTGCACCGCAGGAAGTGTTCGACAGTGGCCTGCCGATCTTCGGCATCTGCTACGGCATGCAGACCCTGGCTGCCCAGCTGGGCGGTGCCACCGAAGCCGCTGACCAGCGCGAGTTCGGCCACGCCGAAGTGAACGTCATCAACCCGGATGCACTGTTCAAGGGCCTGAGCGACCACGGCGGCGAGCCGAAGCTGAATGTCTGGATGAGCCACGGCGACCACGTCTCCGTTGCGCCGCCGGGCTTCACCATCACCGCCACCACCGACCGCATTCCGGTGGCCGCCATGGCCAACGAAGAAAAGCGCTGGTACGGCGTGCAGTTCCACCCGGAGGTGACCCACACCCTGCAGGGCCAGACGCTGCTGCGCCGCTTCGTGGTGGACGTGTGCGGCTGCCAGACCCTGTGGACCGCCGCCAACATCATCGACGACCAGATCGCCCGCGTGCGCGAACAGGTGGGCGATGACGAAGTGATCCTGGGCCTGTCCGGCGGCGTCGATTCGTCCGTGGTGGCTGCGCTGCTGCACAAGGCCATCGGCGAAAAGCTGACCTGCGTGTTCGTGGATACCGGCCTGCTGCGCTGGCAGGAAGGCGACCAGGTAATGGCGATGTTCGCCGAGCACATGGGCGTGAAGGTCGTGCGCGTGAATGCCGCCGACCGTTACTTCAAGGCGCTGGAAGGCGTGAGCGACCCGGAAGCCAAGCGCAAGATCATCGGCAACCTGTTCGTTGAGATCTTCGACGAAGAGTCGAACAAGCTGAGCAACGCCAAGTGGCTGGCGCAGGGCACCATCTACCCGGACGTGATCGAGTCGGCCGGCAGCAAGACCGGCAAGGCGCATGTGATCAAGAGCCACCACAACGTGGGCGGCCTGCCGGAGCACATGAAGCTGGGCCTGGTGGAGCCGCTGCGCGAGCTGTTCAAGGACGAAGTGCGCCGCCTGGGCGTTGAACTGGGCCTGCCGCGCACCATGGTCTACCGCCATCCGTTCCCGGGCCCGGGCCTGGGCGTGCGCATTCTGGGTGAGGTGAAGCCGGAATACGCCGAACTGCTGGCCAAGGCCGATGCCATCTTCATTGATGAGCTGCGCAAGGCGGACCTGTACGACAAGACCAGCCAGGCGTTTGCCGTGTTCCTGCCGGTGAAGTCGGTGGGCGTGGTAGGTGACGCGCGCGCTTATGAGTGGGTGATTGCACTGCGCGCCGTGGAGACGATCGACTTCATGACGGCGCATTGGGCGCATCTGCCGTATGAGTTCCTGGGGACGGTGAGCAACCGGATCATCAATGAGTTGCGGGGGGTGTCGCGGGTGGTTTATGACATCTCGGGGAAGCCGCCGGCGACTATTGAGTGGGAATGAGTTGAAAGAACGAGGGCGCCGAGAGGCGCCCTTTTCTGTACAAGCACATTTTTTAACATCAGCCTCCGCGGCTGGATGTGTCAATGTAATGACGTGTGACCTCGGACCGCCTCACCTGATGTGCTTGGATGCCAGCGTTTGCCGGGCGGCGTGCTGCTTGTCGCTAGGACCATCCGAAACACCGTGTCCTCGTCCCGACCGCACTGCTCCATACGCTCCAGCTCTGATTCAAGCTAAGATCAGCGCTGCATTCTATTAACAGTCAAGCGGATATGGCGAAACGGAATCCACCAAAGCTCCGAAAGGACCTGTCGCGTAGCGAAGGGGTAGGATATTTTCTGAGATTAATGGAGAGAAAGAAGGATAAGCGCCTCGCTTTAAGTATGGCAAGATGCGCTGTTGAGCCAAGGATTTATCGGGACGTGATTCCGCGGCTGATGTCCAACCCGATGTACAGATGGGCTGCCGTTGGAGACCCGTTCCCGGCAACTCCATCTAACATCCAGAAAAGAATTCAGCTGCAGCATGCGGATATCTGCAGAGAATTTATGTGGTCGTCGGAGATAATTGGACTGTGGCGGGAAAAGCTTAGGAGCTTCGTCAAGGAGCGAGTTTCCTACGAGTCGTCTTTCTTGAAGGGGGACTATGTATCAGCCAAGACTTCGCTCGATGATATTCAGGCAGCCTTTGGCTGGTCAATATGGTTAATTTCATCAAGGATTCAGCTCCTGGCCCTGTCTGAGGGGTTGCAGGCGCAGAAGAAATTCCTTGAAGAATTGCTTTCCCAAGACGTAAGCCCGCTTCTTGGGTGGGTTTCATACTATTGCAGTTTGAGATCCGAAGAAAACTATTCAATTATATCAATAAATGAGATCATTGACGGATTGAGGGGAAGTGGTAGCATCTTCGACTACGCGACATATAGCTTAAATCCGTACTTAATAACTCAAATTGAAGACGCCAAAAGTTTGCTCTCTTGGCAAGAGTTGCACCCGCTGATCGATCGGCTGCATGCTCACGTGGTGGCATCTCGTTTGTACCTCAGCGGCGAGATTGATGCAGGTTCTCGGGCTTGCATAATTGAGTCGCTAGAATTAATTCGTTCAATAGAAGATCCCGAGATTGAGAGCCTCCTCGGAAAGGCGATTGATGTCCGTCAGAATGCCTGCTTGGATAGCTATTCTGCCGGAAAGTATGACTTGGTAATGGCTGATAATGGAGCCTCCCCTGAATTGCTGGCACTTGCTAGTTTGCAAGGAGGGAGCGCAGAGGAGCTAAGTGCAGAATCGGTTATCGATCAGATAGCTAAGTGCATGACTGAAATGCTTCTTCCGACAGACTCGTATGTCCGAAGCAGGCTCCATTTGCAAAAGCTAGCGCTAATCTGCGGGCACCTGCCCGTAACAAGACAGATCGCGTCGTTTATATCGCGAACCGACGGTCGCAACCTGGGCGAAGTAATAATATCATCTTCCCAACCCTATTCCGCCTTCGGAAGAAGTGTGGCCGACTTGGCACTGCCAACTTACGCTGAGGAGGTGGGTGTAGAAAGGATGGGGAGAATACTCCCGGACAATTTTGAATCGCTTTCAGAGAAGGTGGCGTCCGCGCTCATTGCTGGTGACGTGTCTGCGCTGCCTGACGAGCTTCACCCGATGCAGCGTGAGATGCATCTTTCTCAAATATATCTCAGTAAAGGTCTGATTGAAGAATCTGATGCAGCTTTCAAACGTCTTGCGGCGTCTGGGGGGGACTACCTGCTGTGTTGCTCAAGAGTTGGACGTTTCCGATGTGCCCTAGCTAGAGGCGATATAGTTTCTGCTGCAGAGATTGCTGTTGATCACTGTCTTCAAGCCCCTGATATATTTCGCCTCTACCCTATGTCGGATCTAGTGCAGCGTATCTCGTTGGAGACAATGGGGATTGATCCAATTTCAAAGGCGATCTTACTTCACCTCTCTGCAAAGACTGATAGCAAGTGGGGGGGCGAACTTTCAGACTCTTACGAAAATGTCCTAACGGCTCATGGGTGCGAGCGGCCAACCGAGCTTTGCAATTTTGGTGGGACAGGGCGAGAGATATATTTTCTTAGATATATATGCACTCCGGGGGTCATGGAAGATTCAACGGCTTTTGATAGCGTTGAAGAGGTTGAAAGTGAAAGAATATCGATATGTCAGCGCCTTATGGAGATGGATTCGTCTAATTCAAAGGAATACTCTGAGGAGATTAAGACGATCACCAGGGAGCAGAATGTTTCCAATCTTCTTAATCATGTTCAGTCAAATATGATTTATGTTGACACTTCGGGTATTTCCTCCGTGGTTAAAGATAGCCTGAAGGAATCTTTTGATCGGTACCAACTTCTCTTGTCCTCGCCCGTGCTCGAGTACCAAGCGGAGCAGATCGAGAAGATGTTGAAGGAGGCCCTCAGTAAGATGAGAGATACGGAGGCTAGGGATTTAACTGCGCCGGCAGCCTCCGAGAGGATCAGCCTATTTGAGCAGATGAGAAATCATTTTATTGATGTATTTGCGCTAAATCATGCGTTCGGCTTGGATACCAATCTTAGTACGAGCATTCGCCATGGTGTAATTGAGGGTCATATTCGCGCCCCATTTGCAGAAGAGCAGCTTCTTAGTAATTTTGATTCAGTTAGTTCCATGTGGGTGATTCCCGACTATTGGAGGGACCGACTTTATTTTTGCTCTTCTGCGGAGAGAGCTGAGATAGATAAGGCATTTTCCAGATTATCTTCGAGGATAAGTGATTTCGTTAAACTGTACCGTGATGATTTACTCCATATTAGGAGAATTGATTCCAAGAGAAATGGGCTATTTTACTTTAAGGCTCCTTCGCAAGATGAAATAAGAACATTGGCGGATAGCATTACGACCTCTACTTCTTACGAGGAGTTCTTGTCGCTGATGTTTGATCATGCTTGGACACTCGTGGATCGTTCATTGGGTGAAATTAAGACCAAAGTGCGTGTGGATCTTGGCTCTGGTCTGAATGCGGCGATTGAAAAATTCTCGACCTCCTTGAACGAGATAACGGCAGCCAGAAACGCGGGTATTCTGAATTCTCTGGCTAGATCTAAGGTCGCGATGCATGCCAAGATTGATGAAATATACAATTGGTTTAAGCGGCCTGCTGATATAAGCGAAACGCCGTTTGAGGTGGAGACGGCTTTACTTGTTGCGCTGAAGCAAATAGAAAATTGCTATACGGGCAGGTCGCTGGAAGAGAGCCATATTGTTGAGACCTCCTTAAAGCTGCCCGGCGTTCAGCTAAATGGCTTTGTGGAGGTTCTTTTCCTCCTTCTTCAAAATGCTATTAAGCATGGCGGGTTCTATGCTTCAGGCCGGCAGACTCCAATTGATATCGAAATTCGAGAGGCGCTAGGATCAATTTCATTGCGTTTTAGGAATGATATTTCCTTGGATGCCGATTTATGTGTTCTAAGGACTAACGCTGAAGCTGCTCTCGCTAAGCACTCTGAGGATTTGGATCTCTCAATGGCTCGGAGTGAAGGTAGATCTGGTCTCTCGAAGCTGAAGCGAATTCTGAAGTTTGACCTAAGGCGTGATTATTGTATTGAATTTGCCATCGAAGATGATGAGAGAGCATTTGTGGCTACACTCCAAATACTCACTGGGGAGGTTGCAGAAAATGCTGATCTATGTGGTTGAGGATGATCCCCTAAAGGCCGAAAGCGTCTCTTCATTTCTTCAATCCTTAAGTTCTAATATAAGTGTTAAGATTTTTAGAAGCTACATAAGTGGTCTTTCCGCTGTCCGGACCAATAAGCCTGATCTTTTGGTGGTGGATATGGCGCTCCCAAACTATGACAGAAGTCCTGGGGCCCGCACGGGGAAGCCCCGCCCTCTTGGTGGCTACGATCTTTTGCGAAAGGTTCGCCTTCACGGTATGTCTGTGCCAGCGATTGTTGTGACAATGCTTGAGTCATTTGGAGAGGGCGACCTTGAAACAAGCTACGAGGATATGACCCTGATGTGCGAGAGTGAGTTTGGGGGTCTGTTTCTTGGTAGCGTCTACTTTCAAATGGGATCCTCGGGATGGCAAGCGGAACTAAAGCGGGTTATTGCTAAATTTCAATCGGATATAAAATGATTAAGATTCTTGTGGTTGAGGACCAGCAGGAAAAAAAGCAGAAAATTATTGCCCATCTGGCTAGGATGCCTGGAATTGGCATGGATAACATTACTCACGTTGATAATGTAATTGATGCAAAGCGGAAATTGAAGATTGTAAAATTTGATCTATTGATACTTGATATTAATGTTCCAAATAGAGCTGATGAGGGGCCTTCAAAGGGTGCGGGTATTGAGGTGATTCGCTTTATAAGGAATAACGATCTTGCCATATCGCCGACGTACATCTTTGGTATGACGGCATATGATGATGAGTTCTCCGATGCGTCGAGTGTATTCTCGTCCGCCTTATGGAAGTTGGTAAAATATAGATCTGACGACCTGAGTTGGGCAGCTTCTTTATCCGATGCGGTCGACTTCCTCGTCTCTAAGCATCGTCCTCCCTATCAGAATGATGGTGCGACTTTCCACGTCGATGTGGGACTCGTTCTTGCGCTCGACGAAGAATTGGAGCCTTACAAGTCGCTATTGATTGACTGCGAAGAGTTCGGGGTTCCCTTTGATCCGGCGAGATACTTCCGGGGAATTCTGAAGTCGGATGACCGTGAGCTGAGTGTTGTTGCAGTTTCTTCCCCCCGGATGGGTCTGCCCGCTGCTTCGGTGATTGCCGCTAAGTTAATTATGACGTTCCGTCCTAGATATGTAGTAACTTCTGGCATCTGCGCTGGCGTAAAGGAGAAGACCAGTATTGGTGACCTGCTTGTTTCTGATCCCGTATTTGATTGGGGTAGTGGAAAGTGGAGTGAGGTCGAAGGCTCTGGCAGGGTATTTAAGCCGGCGGCGTATCCTTGGCGTTTGAATGAGGACATAAGGCGGGAGATTACTTTGTTGTCTGAAGAGCCTGGGCTCATGGAGGCGGTTGCGAAGTCCTACGATGGACATAGGCCTCAGATTGTTCCACGTGTGCATATAGACGCGACAGCGAGCGGTGCGTCGGTTTTGCAGGTGGAATCACTCATGGCGGATATCCGAGCGCAGCATAAAAACCTAGTCGGCATTGATATGGAGAATTACGGCATATTGACGGCCGTAGAGTACTGCGGAAGGCCACAGGCCAAAGCGATTGCTGTAAAATCCGTATGCGATTTCGGCGATGGGCAAAAGAACGACAGTTTCCACGGGTATGCCGCGCATATGAGTGCAAGTTTTGTATGTGCCCTCATCCCTAGGCTGCAGTATGAATAAATTAGATTTAGTTAGTTGCATTGAACTCTCAGTGCCATTAAAGTCTGCATTGGCTTGCAGTTATCGCAGCGAATTCCGGATGAGCATAGCCAGATTCCTTTGAAAGAATCTGTCAGTTGTCACACCCAGGCCTAACTTCTTGACAAGCCCACTCAAGCAACCCCCGGCAAGCCAGAAACAACCCATCCACCACCCCCTCATCCAAATGCCGCTCCGGGTCAGCCGCCACCCGGCAGCGATCCGCGGCGTGCAGCACCTCCAGCACCGTCAGCGCGCCCACCATCGCGCGCTCACTCCTCGCGAGGCTGACTCGCCGTCCTGGCGACACATCGTTCTCCGGCCAAGGCAAGCCGTCAGCGCCTTCACACCGACGGATGCGCTTGAGGATGCCAATCAGGGAGTTGAGGTCGGGCGGCGGGGTGTCGTCGTTGATGGGCTCAACGGATGTATACGAGGAAAAGTTCTCGGAATCGTTCATGGCGTCGGTTTCCCTGGCTGTGCGTGACAGCGCCACCGCGTAAGCGGGGTGGCGGACGATGCGTGGCTGCAAACCGGGATGAGATAGCACCATAGACCGGCGGGCCCTAAGGCCCCCACGCACCGCCCGCCATAAAGGCCGACGGATTACCCGCCGGCACCGCTCAAGAACGGTGCCGACGGGTAAGCGTAAACAACTGGTGCTTTTCTCATCGCGGGTTTGCAGACCCGGTGCCACCCGTTGTCGGTGGCGCGCCATGGTGTTTACGCCGTCGCTCCGAATGCCAATAGAAATTCCCGAAGAAATCGCAGGAATCGAGAGCGAAGAACTATTGTGGCACGCACCATTCGTGCAGCACGCGACATCGCCAGACGCATTCGCGCAGTCACCCTGCTGATTGCGAATCAAACTGGCGTAATCGCCCACGCAACAAGCGAATAGCGCGACAGCCTTCTTAACACCCCTTTCGTCTCAAAATCGGATGGCGACGCTGCCCGATCACCCGCGCACCTGAAAAATCGGTTCAATCACGACACCGCCAGCAGGCAGCGCTCCTCAACGAACACCTTCCTCAACCGCGCCCGCATTCCCCACCAACAACTCAATCATCGCCCGCGCCGCCGCCGACTGCCGCCGATGCGGCGCATAGATCACCGAGAACGGCCGTGACCGCCCCCGGAGCTGCGGCAGCACCTCCACCAGCTGCCCGCGCTGCAACCGCTCGCGCACGATGAACTCATAGCTCTGGCAGATGCCGATGCCCTGTTCGGCCAGCGACACCACGCCCAGCACATCGTCGGAGGTCTCGATGGACGAACGCGGCAGCCAGTCCACGTCGCGCCCGTCGTCGCGGAAGATCCACGGCGCCAGCCGCCCGGTACGCGGCATCACGAAGGGCAGGCACAGGTGCTGCTGCAGGTCGTCCAGCGTCTGCGGCGTGCCATGGCGTTGCAGATAGTCCGGAGCAGCCACCAGCAGCAGCGGCGCGTCTTCCAGCTTGCGTGCCACCAGCCCGCTGTCCGGCAGCTGGCCCAGGCGGATGGCCAGGTCGAAGCCTTCGGCCACCAGGTCCACGTTGCGGTTGGTGATGTTCAGTTCCACCTGCACCTGCGGGTACTGCTGCGCAAAGCGCGCCAGCACGGGCGGCAGCCGGTAGTGGCCATAGGTGGTGGGCACGCTCAGGCGCACGCGACCAGCCAGCGCACCGTCCTGGGCCAGTACGTCGCGCTCGGCGTCGTCCAGCAGGCCAAAGGCCGTGCGCACCTGTTCCAGATAGAGCCGCCCGGCGTCGGTCAGGCCCACGCGGCGGGTGGTCCGCTGCAGCAGCTGGCGGCCCAGCCGCGCTTCCAGGCGCGTGACCGCGCGGCTCAGTACCGACGGCGTGGTGGACAGCGCCACTGCGCCCGCCGTGAACGAGCCGTGCTCCACCACCGCCAGGAACACCTCCACATCGCCCAGATAGTCGAACTTGCGGCTCATTTGGCTCTCCGGGGAACAGATGTTTTGCGATGGGGCCAATTTATCGCCGCTGGGGCGATGAATAAAGTGGCCGCCATTCCCCGAACAGGAGCTCCCCATGAACCTGATGACCCGGCTGGCCGCAGCGCTGGCCCTGACCCTGGCCGCCAGCGGCGCGCAGGCCGCCAACGTGCTGGTGGTGCTGTCCGACGAAAACCACCTGGACCTGAAGGACGGCAAGGTGCTGTCCACCGGCTTCTATCTCAACGAGCTGATGCAGCCGGTCAAGCTGCTGCTGGACGCCGGCCACGAGGTGACCTTCGCCACGCCGCAGGGGCGGGCGCCGACGGTGGATGCGTCCTCGGTGACGGCGGCGTACTTCGGCAACGATGCCGCGCAGTTGACGCTGCACAAGGAGCTGCTGGAGAAGCTGGCCTTGACCTCGGCGACCGCCTCGCCGGTGGTCAGCCTGGCGCGTGTGGAGCAGCAGGGCTACGCGCGCTTCGATGCGGTCTACATTCCCGGTGGCCACGCGCCGATGCAGGACCTGCTGAAGAGCCCGGCGCTGGGCCGGCTGCTGGCCGACTTCCACCAGCGCAGCAAGACCACCGCGCTGGTCTGCCACGGGCCGATCGCGCTGCTGTCCACGCTGTCGGACGCCGATGGTTTCGTGGCGAAGCTGGACGCGGGGGCGACGCCGGCCACGCCGGCCACGCCGAAGTGGATCTACAGCGGCTACCGGATGACGGTGATCAGCAACCAGGAAGAAGAACAGGCCAAGCCGCTGCTGGGCGGCGGCGAGATGAAGTTCTACCCGCAGACCGCGTTGCAGCGGGCGGGTGCGAAGTTCAGCAGCAACACCACGCCGTGGACCGGCCATGTGGTGGTGGACCGCGAGCTGATTACCGGCCAGAACCCGGCCTCGGCGCTGGAAGTGGGGCAGCGGCTGCTTGAACGGCTGAAGTAAGCCGGTTGATTGGGCGTGTGATGGCCGGCGTGGCACCATGGCGGATTGGCCTCGCGCGTTCTGGCGAGGCCCTTTGCCAGGGAAGCCCTCGACACGACATGCGAACGTCCTTCTTCATTCTCTCCGCCCTGTGCCTGGGCCTGCTGTCCGGGTGCGCCAGCGGCCCGGAGCAGCACACCTCGATCCGCGAGATTACCGGTGCCTTCGTGGCCAACGATGGGCAGCTGTACCTGCTGCCGCGCTACGACGAACCGATGCGCTTCGACGCGGCGCCGTTCCGTGACTACCGCGCCCTGATGGACAGCCCGCTGCGCGAGGCGGTGGTGTGCGCGCAGATGTACTTCCACGAGGATTGGCGCGACCCGGCCAACAAGGCCAAGGTGCATGGCAGCTACGCGCTGCTGCTGCGGCCGGAGCAGGTGACGCCGCAACAGGCGGTGCAGTTCAGGCTGGAGCGGATTGACGTTACACCGCGCGAAGCCAAGGTGGTCGATGAGCGCGCGCGCTACTACCTGCCGCTGGAGCGGAGCCGTTACTCGCTGGCTTTTGATCGCGCCTGCGACCTTTCAAAGAAGGGTGGCAGCTATTACAGCGCGTTGTTCGAGGGCGATGGCGAACGCGTGCAGTTGCCGGACGCTGCGGCGCTGGCGGAGAAGGCTACGCTGGCGCAGCCGATCAACGCGCGCGCCGAGCGTATCCTGCCGGAGCGGGAGGACACGCCGGGCGTGGGGGCAGCGGCGGGCAAGGTGCTGGGTGCCGCTTTGATTCCTGTGGCGGTTCCGGTGTTTGTGTTGAGCCTGCCGTTTCTGGGGCCGGATCACTGGAAGTGATGGGTTGAGGGGGAGCATCTTCGCCCCGCGTGAATCTACCGCTGATGGCCTGTCAGGTGGAGGCGCTCAGGCCTCCACCTCTACAGCGTGCTCAACGCTGGCGACGGACTGCAGTCGGGCCCTGAAGTAGGCGGCAACCTGCGGATCGGTCGCGTAGACGTAGCAGCCCTTCATCCCTCGGGTCATCAAGGTGCGGTAGGTGTTCTTGATGATGGTGTCCGCGAGTTCAGCGGCGTGGGCGGGATGAGCCTTTGACAGCTTCACGAAACCCTTCATGGTTTTGTCGTGCCGGTCCCGCGCGCGCGGCACGGTCTTGAGCACGCCGTCCTGCATGACGAGGTCCGGCCCGATGATCACCCCGATGTAGTCCACTTCCAGACCCTGGCAGGTATGGATGCATCCCACCTGGTCGATCGAGTCCGGCGAGATGATCCAGAGGCTTCCGTCGTCATTGAGGTTCCATTGGCGCTGGTAGCTGCCGATGACAATGTCCATCTCCTTGCTGTTCTTCTTGCTGTTCCAAGGCCAGCAGTAGCCGGCCACAACGCGCGCACGGTTGACGGTGTTCCTCGCTTCGATGGCGGCATGCAGCGCGGACGGATCATCGAATACCTGGAAGTCGTAGCTGTTCTCGTCCAGCGTCGTGTTTGCGGTAGGCCGGATCTGCAGTACATCGTCCAGCCACGCCAGATAGCCGTCTGAACCCGCGCAACGGAACTGCGAAGACAGTATGTACTCCTCCACCGTCGCTCCACGGGCCATGGCGAAGTCCCGGATGGCCTCTTTGGTGCCGACATCCTTCAGCGTGACGCGCTGGTCTTCATCGATGAAGAACACACTGCACAGTGCGGCATTTATCAGTTCCTGGATCTGGTGCGTGCCCAGGTTTCCATAGAACCCGCTCTTCTCGGTAAGGCGGTGTGCCTCGTCCACGACCAACACGTCATACGCGTTCTGTGCCGACTCGGTAAAGGAGCCGGACCCGCCGAAAAGATGCACCAGATGGGCGTTCTCGGGCTTCTGGATGAGCGTGTTGCTGTAGACGGCGCGAGGTGCCGCATTCTTGGAGATGTACTTGACGGTCAACCCATCGCGAAGCGCGGCAAGAAGATTCACCGCGACAATGGACTTGCCCGTACCTGGACCACCTTCGACGATGACGACGCGGGGCTTTCCGCTGGCGTGCGCTTGGGCACACGCGGCCTTGGCGGCTTCAAATACTTGCTTCTGCTCATCAAGCAGCGCAAAGGCACTGTTTCCCCTCAACAGCCGATGCACATCGTCGGCGAGCGCCTTGGAAGGGCGGATTCGCCCATTCTCCAGCTCGGCAAGCACGGACGCGCCATCGCCTTTGCTGGTGTGCTGACTGATGAAGCCACGCAGCTTTTCGAGGTCCCCGGTGCTCTTCAGGAAGAGCGGGGCACGTTCGATGTAGGGCTGATAGTGGGGCGAATCGATCACACCGTCCGGCACATAGTTGTGCAGGTAGGCGCAGGGGTGGAGCTGGAGTTTTCCTTCATGGACCGCTTCGTTGAAGCCTTCCAGGAATGCAGCATAGGACCACGCCTGATAGCTGGGGTGAACGAGTGATTGCCCTTCGCGAAGCTCCACGATGGCGTCGCGTTTGGTCGGCTTGATGGCGGACCATTGCTTGAGCTCGACGATGATGACGTGGGGCGAGCCGTCCTCGGAGCGACCGGTCAGGACGACGTCGATGCGCTTCTTCGACTGGGGAAGAATGAACTCCACCGCCACGCCGATGTCATCGGGAATGGAGTGATGGGTGAGTGCACGCGCGACGTACCGAAGCGACTCGCGCCAGGAACGGATCTCGGACTCGCCTACGTCGCCCTTCGTCGCCGCCTTGAAGCTGGCGCGGATGACCTCCTCGATCTCCTCGTCGTTGCATTGGCGAAGGAAGGACGCCTTGTCTGCCTGGTAGACGATCATGGCTGCGACAGCTTGTTGTACTTGGTGCTGACGCCCCGCGAGAGGTCCACCGGGTACTTGGCGGCATTGGTGGCCAGCTTGCTGCTGACGGCTTCGTTCAGATCGATGCCGAGCACGTCCGACAGCCGGATGAGGTACAGGGCTACATCGGCAACTTCATCGCGTACGGCCTTGGCGGTGGTTTCCGAAGTCGCCGCCTTGAACGAGTCGGCCTCTGTCATCCACTGGAAGATCTCGTTCAGCTCTCCAACTTCGCCGGAAAGGGCCATGACAAGATTCTTGGGGGAGTGAAACTGGGCCCAGTCACGGGCTTCGGCGAACTCCCTGAGCGCTTGGGCAGCGCCCCGAACCTCGACAAGAGGGTGTTCCATGGCATGGCCTTATACGACAGGGTTTGGCCAATTCTACCCATGCCAGTGGGGCGTAAGCGACGTTTCGGCCTTGCCCTGCAATCAACAAGGGCGCCAATGGGCGCCCTTGTTGGTGATGCGATCAGGCGATGATTGCCCGTCCCGGCATCAGCCCCGACACCTCGGCCTGCCCCCTGCCACACAGCTGGCCTGCCAGTGCTGCCAGGCCTCGGCATCGATACTGGCCTTCAGTGCAATGGCCTGCAGCTCCGCCCAGTCTTTCGGTGAAGGCGCGGCCAGCAGCCCGCGCATGAAGGCCTGCATCTTCGCCTCACCCACCTGCTTTTCCAGCGAAAGTAGCAGCAACGGACCATAGACGTAGCGATACATCTCGCCCAGGTCCGAGTGGCCATCGACGGCATCAAGCGCCGGCAGCGGCGTATCGAGCGCATCGACGGTGGCCTGCAACCTTGCAACATAGTGGTCCGCCGCAGCGTCACCACTGATCTGACGCAGCGCCTTGATCGACAGGAATTCGGCGCTGGATTCCAGCAGCACCCAGTAGTACGGCCCCTGCGGACGGTTGAGCGTGCCGAAGTAGTAATGGCCCATTTCGTGCGCGACGTACTGCACGCGCCGTTCGGCCTGTTCACCGCCGGCCAGCAGCGAATCGGCCACGTTGCCGATGCTGCCGCTCATGGCGATGGTCGGCCAGGTGGCAAAGCCCCATTCGCTGCCGTCGCGGTCGCGCTCGGCCTGGTTGAGCGTGACCATGCGCAGGAAGGTGGGGCGGTCGGCCAGCGGCACGCCCATGTAGCGCGCGTGCACGTCGGCCACCTGCTGCACGACGCGGGACAGCGCGTCGACCTTGGGCGTGGGCAGGCTCTCGTTGAGGAGCGTGACCTGCGCGGTGTGGGTGATCGGGCCGCTGCCACCGAACAGCAGGATGGGCCGCGCGTTGTCGCTGCGAAAGCGGCCCTGCGTGCCTTCGATGGCGGGGCTGCCATTGAGGTACAGGAAGCGGCAGCCGCGGCAGTCCACCTGCAGGTCGTAGCGGCTTTCGCTGCCGCGCACGCGGGCCTTGGGGTCGAACGCCTGAGGCAGCCATGCAGACTGCTCGGTAAAACGGGCGCTGTCGCCGTTGAAGGCCATCATGCCTTTGAAGTCGCCCATGGCATCGTGCTTCGGGTACAGCGGGAACGCGCCCACGTACTGCACGCAGAGCGTGGCCGTGGGCTCGGCCAGAGTGTAGACGCGCGCCTCGCCATCCACGCCCGGGTCGTACCAGCCATCGAATCCGACCGGCTTGCCCTCGTCATCGGTGACCCGTGCGACGTTCAGACCGGCATTGAGCACGAAGTGGCCCTGTGCGTCGGCGGGGCGATTGGACAGGCATGCATCGCCCTCCACGCGGCCACTGGCGATATCCAGGCGCACACTGCCAGTGGTGAGCGGCGTTGCCAGCTGCTCGGGCGATGCGGCTTGGCTGAGGGAAGGAGCGAGCAGTGCGGCGAGGGCCGCCGGCAGCAGGGCCTTGCTGGGGTTCATCGAGCCATCCTTGGGTGGATGGCGCCGACTATAGAGCCAATATGAATTCCTGCCGAGAGGGGCGCATCCACGCGTGGCGTGCAGTTGCGGAGCTACACTGGCCCCCTGCACGTGATGGAAGCTCGCCCATGTTGAACGGAAAGGTCGCGGTGGTCACCGGTTCCACCAGTGGTATTGGCCTTGGCATCGCCACGGCGTTGGCGCGACAGGGCGCCGACATCGTGCTGAACGGCTTCGGCGATGCGGCGCAGATCGAGAGCCTCCGTGCCAACCTCGAAGCGGAGTTCGGTGTGCGCGTGGCGCATGACGGCGCCGATCTGTCCCGGGGCGAGGCCGTACGGAACATGATCGCCAACGCCGTCGCGAGGATGGGCCGCATCGACATCCTGGTGAACAACGCGGGCATCCAGCACACCGCATCGATCGAGGAATTTCCCGTAGAGAAGTGGGACGCGATCCTGGCGCTGAATCTCTCGGCGGTGTTCCATGCCACGGCGGCGGCCTTGCCCTACATGAAGCAGCAGGGCGCCGGCCGCATCATCAACATCGCCTCGGCGCATGGGCTGGTGGGCTCGGTGAACAAGTCGGCCTATGTGGCGGCCAAGCACGGCGTGGTGGGGTTCACCAAGGTGACCGCGCTGGAGAATGCGGGCACCGGCATTACCGCCAATGCAATCTGCCCGGGCTGGGTGCGAACGGCGCTGGTCGAGCAGCAGATCACCGCGTTGGCCGAGCGCGAGGGCATCGACCAAGAGTCCGCCGCGCGTGCGCTGCTGGCTGAAAAGCAGCCCTCGTTGCAGTTTGTCACCCCCGAGCAGCTGGGGCAGACCGTGGTCTTTCTGGCTTCGGACGCCGCGGCGCAGATGACCGGCACGGCGCTGCCGGTGGACGGGGGCTGGACCGCGCGCTAGCGGGCCGGCGCCGCAAGCCGCGCCCGCAGCGCGTCCCAGTCGGCCACGAAGCAGCCGTTGCGGCCGCGGTTGCATTCGGTGATCCACGCGTCCAGCGATTCGCTCTGTGCGCGGTGGGCGCTGACATCCCCCAGCACGGCAAAACGCAGGCGGTAGTTCACCAGCATCTGCAGCCACTGCCCGGCCATGCCGGAGCGCAGCTCGAAGAAGTCCGGAGAGAGGCGTTGCACCGGAATGGCGATCCACTCGGCCTGATGCCCAAGGGCATCGCCGACCAGGTCGCGCAGGCCGTTGGCATCGAGTGTCGGGCCCTGCGGCTCGATGCGCAGGAGACGGATGGTGCCGATGTACTCAATGGAATCATTCATGCTGGAGGCTCTGCAGTCGACGCAGCCGGGCGAGGATGTCTTCGCGCAGGCCGGGGATGTAGTGGTAGGCGTCTGCCAGCAGGGTGACGTCCGCCGTCGGGACGAGCCGTTTCATGCGTTCGGCGGCGGCAGGGGTGTCGATGAGGGCATCACGCGCGCCCATGACAAGGGCTGCCGGTGGATGCAACGTAGCCAAGCGCTCGTCGCTGATGCGGGGAATGCGCAGCGGACGTGGCCGGACCTCGGCACGGATCAATGCCAACAGGTCGAGCAGCGGCTGCGCACGTGCAGGTGCATGCAGTGGCTCGGGGCCCATGACCGCACGGCGCAGGCGCTCGCGCCCCCATCGGCCAAGCAGCAACAGTGGGAGCGCCTTGAGCAGGAATGCACGCTGGCGCCCGATACCCGAGGGGCTGACCAGAACCAGTGCGTTAACCCGGGCAGGCCTTCGCAACGCGTAATCCATTGCCAGGAATCCGCCGAAGGACAGGCCCACGAATGCAGCGCTTTCCACGCCGAGTGCGTCGAGGACATCATCCAGCCATTGCGCATGCGCATCGCTGTCCAGCGCAGGTTGCGTGCCTTCGCTGAGACCCGGTTCGCCAATGATGTCGACGGCATGCACGCGGTAGTACTCGCTCCAACGTGCGGCATCGAACATCCAGCTGGCGGCATTGCTGAGGGTGCCATGCAGCAGCACCAGGGCAGGGCCGTGTTCGGGGCCGCAGCTGACCACAAATGTCGAACCGGCGCGGGTGGCGAGATGGTGCGATTCGTGTGGTACCGGCCAGTCCGAAAGCACCTGGCGATAGGCGGCAAGTACGCGCTGCGTGGGAATGCCGGGGCGCTGCCGCTTCATGCGCTGTGGTCCTGCAGCAGACGCTGCAGGCTGACCAGCAGCGCCGTGGAACCAGCCAGGCCACCGATCACGATCAGCTTGAGCACATCGTGCTCGGGCGAATAGATCGTCTCCATGCGCAGCGGCTCATCGTCGGCCTCGCGGGCGGTGACGCGCGCATGCAGGGCACGGACCAGGTCGGCGGCACGTGCCGCACCGCATCCGGGAATATCCACCACCGTGGTCAGCTGTGGGCGCGCAGCGGAGGGCTCACGCACGGTGCCGGTGAACACGTCGAGGTCTTCAGCGGTGATGCGATAGGACTTGCCGATGCGGGTCGCGCGCAGTTGGCCGCTACGGATATGCCGAAGGACGGTTTTGGGGTGCAGGCTGAGCTGCTGGGCAGCCTGTTCGACGGTTAGCAACGCGGGGGGCATATCGGAACTCGAGAACCATGTGCTCCCTATTGTTCCATATAATTCAATTGTTGGGATCGATTGGGAGTTTTGCCGAGCCGGCGACAGGGGGGCATCTCCCGAGTGCCGCCTGCGCGGGCAGCCATCCCGACGACTACGCTGGCTTCGCAAACACATCCAAGCCCTTGCCGGTCTCCAACAACGATTTCAGGCTGGACAGCACGATCGGCCAGCCCTGGCGGATGCCGGTATCCATGCCGCTGCCGGGTTCCAGATCGTCGTGGGTGACGGTCAGCCGCACCATGTCCTGGTAGGGCACGATCTCGAAGGTGACGCGGCTGTAGCTGTCCGGGTTGTCGGCCTGTGAGGCCGCAGCCCAGGTGATGACCAGCCGCGAGGGTGGGGTGCTTTCCACCACTTCGCCGACCAGCTCGACCGAGCGCGTGTCGTTGGCGCGCACATGCTGCCAGCGCGAGCCGGGTTTCCAGTCCGAGACGTTCTCGTGGCCCCAGTAACGGCGGGCGATCTCGGGCCGGGTGATGGCCTCGAACACCTTCTGTGGCGTGGAAGCGATGTAGATCACGTGGATGAAGCGGGTGGACGCTGCGGACATCGTCATTCTCCTTCCAGTTCTCGTTTCAGGTCATGCAGCAGGCTCAGGCGCTGCTGCTCGAACTTGCGTACCCAGCGCTCGTAGACGTCATGCAGCGGCACCGGGTTGATGAAGTGCAGCTTCTCGCGGCCACGGCGCACCGTGCTGATGAGGTTGGCGTCTTCCAGCAGGCCCAGGTGCTGGGTGACCGATTGCCGGGCCATGTCCAGGTGTTCGCACAGCTGGCCCGACGTCTGGCCGTTGTCTGCGCAGAGCAGGTCCAGCAGCGTCCTGCGCGTGGGGTCGGCCAGGGCCTTGAACACCTTGTCTGCATCCATGGCGGACAGAATGGGCAGGTAAATACCTGCATGTCAACCGCCGTCGGTGGATCGGCTCACGACCTCCCACTGGTCGATGCGGCTGGACATGGCCTGCAGCTTTTCACGCACACGTTGCACGGCATCGCTGCCCAGCAGCAGGTGGCTGGGCGGTGCGTCGCTGTCGATGATGCTCAGCATGGCCTGCGCCGCCTTTTCTGGATCGCCCAGCTGATGGCCGCTCTTGGCCTCGCGCGTACTGCGGATGGGGTCGAACAAGGCGTCGTAATCTTCAATACTGCGCGGTGCACGCACCATCGAACGGCCGGCCCAATCGGTGCGGAACGATCCCGGCGCAACGGCCGTGACGTGGATGCCGAACGCGGCCACTTCCTGGCCCAGCACCTCGCTGATGCCCTCCAGTGCGAACTTGCTGCCGCAGTACCAGGCGATGCCGGGCAGGGTGATGAAGCCGCCCATCGAGGTGATGTTGAGGATGTGGCCACGGCGGCGCGCGCGCATGTGCGGCAGTACGGCCTTGATGAGCGCGGCGGGGCCGAACACGTTGACCTCGAACTGGTGGCGCAGTTCGTCCAGCGTGGATTCCTCGAGGATGCCTTCGTGGCCATAGCCGGCGTTGTTGACCAGCACGTCGATGGCGCCGATGCCGCTTTCGATGGCATCGACCAGCGCGTCGATGGAGGCGTGGTCGGTGACGTCCAGCAGGCGGCCGAACGCGCGGCCCGGGGCGAGGGATTCAAACGCCTGGCGGGCCGGTTCGTTGCGCACGGTACCGACCACGCGGTGGCCGGCCTGCAGGGCCTGTTCGGCGAGGGCGCGGCCGAAGCCGCTGCTGACGCCGGTGATGAGCAGCAGACGGGAGGGGGACATGGTGATGGCCTCATGGAAAGCGGGCTTGCACAGTAGTGCTTGTGGGGGATGCCCTACAGGCCTAAGCTTCGGCCGATCTTGCCTATTCCTCTGAGGTGTGCGGTGCGGTCTGGCGATGATCCGGTGCAGCAGGATGCGCAGGCGCGCATGGTGGGGCTGCTGCAGGCGTTGGCGCCGGAGGAGGGCTACACGCTCACCGCCGTGCCGGGCGTACGCCTGCTGCGCTCGAACCGGCCGCTGGCGCGCACGCCGGTGCTGTACGACCCGGGCATCGTGATCGTCTGCCAGGGCGTCAAGCGCGGCTACCTGGGCGGGCAGGTCTACCAGTACGACGCGCAGCACTACCTGGCGGTGTCGGTGCCGGTGCCGTTCACCATGGAAACCGACGCGTCGGCGGAGGCGCCGTTGCTGGCGATCTACCTGCACCTGGACCTGCAGCTGGCGGCCGACCTGCTGCTTGCGCTGGACGCGCATGAAGCGCCGGGGCAGACACCTGCGCGCAGCATGATGGCCAGCCCGATGGACCCGCCGATGCAGGCCACGGTGATACGGCTGCTGCATGCGCTGGGCGACACGCGGGAAGCGGCAGTGCTGGGCCCGGCGCTGGTGCGCGAGGTGTACTTCCGCGTGCTGACCGGCGCGCAGGGCGCTGCGATGCGTGAGGCGCTGGCCATGCGCGGCCGTTTCGGCAGCATCGGCCGGGCGTTGCGGCAGATCCATGCGGCCTATGCCACGGCGCTGGACGTGGCACACCTGGCGGCGGAGGCTGGGATGAGCGTGGCGACCTTCCACGATCACTTCCGTGACGTCACCGGCACTTCGCCCATGCAGTACGTGAAGTCCACGCGCCTGCACCAGGCGCGGTTGCTGATGCTGCGCCAGGGGATGACCGCCGAGGCGGCGTCGCTGGCGGTGGGGTATGCCAGCCCGTCGCAGTTCAACCGGGAGTTCAAGCGTCTGTTCGGCCTGCCGCCGGCGGCGGAAGTGGCGCGGATGCGGCGCAGCTTCGCGGTGCCACCCGCGCCAGCCGGTGCGCTGTATGTGTCTTCCCACTGAACGGCGCGGGTCGGCCCGTTGACAGGCCTATCTACCTACTAGTAGGTTTGCGCCATGAAAGAGTCGCTGTCCCCGAAAGCGCTGGAGATTCTGGCGCAGGCCCGTTCCCTGCTGGAAGCCGGTGGTTACAACGGTTTCAGCTACGCGGACGTGTCCGCGCGGGTGAACATCAGCAAGGCCAGCATCCATCACCACTTCCCCAGCAAGGCCGATCTGGTGCGCACGGTGGTGGTGCTGTACCGGGCCGAGGCGCGCGAGGGACTGGCGCTGCTGGACCGGCAGCTGGGTGATCCGCTGCTGGAGCTCAACGCCTATGTCGATTACTGGTCCAGCTGCATCGCCGGCGGAACGGCGTCGTTCTGCATCTGCGCGATGCTGGCCGCGGAAGCACCGATGATCCCGGTGGAGATTGCCGAGGAAGTGCGCGGCCACTTCGAGGACCTGACCGAGTGGCTGACCCGCACCCTGCAGAAGGGCGCTGCGCAGGGGCAGCTGCGCCTGCAGGGCCCGGCGGACGACGAAGCCAAGGCGTTCATGGCGTCCGTGCACGGTGCGATGCTGGCGGCGCGGGGGTTTGGCGATGCGGCGACCTTCGCGGCCCTGGCGCGGCTGGCGATCGCGCGGGTGAGCGCCGCCTGAGAACTGTATGCGGAAGGCCTGCGGCAACGCGGGTCCTCTTTTTGCCCACCATGCCTACCTACTAGTAGGTTTGTTTAATCCCAACGGAGCACTCCCATGCCACACCCGCTGTCCGCCCTCGGCGTCATCCACACTGCCGTCAGCCTGCTTCCCATCGTGGCCGGTCTCTACGGCTTCGTCCGCCACCGCGCGATCGATCCGGCCACGCGTGCCGGCAAGCTCTACCTGCTAGGCCTGGTGTTGTCGGTGGCAACCTCGTTCACCGTGTCCAGCACGGGCGGACTCAATCCCGGCCACGCCTTTGGCGTGATCGTGCTGCTGGTTGCTTTCGGCGGCGTGCTAGCCGCGCGCCTGCGCTTCCTGGGGCGGGCGGCGCGGTATCTGTCCACCTTCGCGTTGTCGTTCAGCTTCCTGCTGTCGCTGGTGCCGGGCGTGAATGAAACGCTGACCCGCATCCCGGTGGCACATCCGATTGCGGCCGCGCCGATGGCTCCGGTCGTGCTGCAGACCCTGCTGGGGTGTTTCGTGGTGTTCGTGCTCGGTTTCATCGCACAGTGCTGGCGGATGCGTGGCCGCCGCTGAGAACAGGCGCCGCGGCGACGCTGCTCAGTCTGCCAGCGGCGGCGGCGCGTCTTCGCCATAGGTGGCGTAGGCGCTGCCGCAGGTGGCCACCGTAGCGGCCGCCGCGGGCAGGCCAGTAGCGCGGATGCCGCGCCGCGTATCGCGGTCGAATATTTCCGCGTAGCGTTCGGCGGCCAGCGCGTCATCAGGCAGCACATACAGCAGCACGCGCTGCAGGGTTGACTGGCCCTCCATGGGCTGCGGCGTGCGGAACGCCGGTACCTGCACGCGGGCGCTGTGCCAGCGCATCGGCTCGCTGCTGGTCTGCCAGCGGACCTGCAAGGGCTGATCGAGCGGAAGCAGCGCGGCGCCGTCCGGGTAGCCGTACGCGGTGCAGTCCGCGGGCGGCGTCCGGATGCTGGCGATGGCGCCGTCTCCGATGTCCAGCGTGAGGCCATTGACCTCCATCCGCACGATGGGCGCGCCGCCGTAGTTGTGGACCTTGAACAGCACCAGGCCTTCGAAGCGGCTGCGCTCCAGATCATCTGCGGTAGTGCCGCTGAGGCGTGCGAGCGCCGGCGCGACCTCCACATGATCGCGGTAGTGGTAATAGAGGTGCACCAGTTCCGGCGTGCCCGGGCGCCTCCATGACGCGTTGAAGGGCGCAAGGTCCGGATAGGGGTGGCGCAGCAAGGGCACGTCGGTGACGGCACGATCTCCGGAGGGCGTGGCGTAGCGGTAGTGATCCACCGAGCGTTTCAGGCGCCCGTCTTCATACGGGAATGCCCTGTCTGCATCGGACTGCGCGTTGGGGTAGCGGTGGAAGGCGATGAAACGTTCGGGCGTGTCGCCCTGCATGGGCAGGTCCGGGCCAACGCCGGAGCCGGTGGATGCATACGGCGAGGTGTCCAGCCACAGCGGCTGCCCGCTGAGATTGACGTGCAGTTCCGCGATGGCGGCACGCGAGCCGCCGGCGAGGCTGTCCCAGGTGTTCTGCAGGGACTGCCACAGCGGAACGATGAGCATGGCTGCGGCGGTGGGCACGAACATCACGGCGTGCACGCGGCCGGGCACCTGGCCACGGTCCCGTACCATGTAGCGCAGCCACGCCAGCACAAGCACCAGCAGCAACGGTACGCCCACCCAGATCGCCAGGGTGGCCAGCGCCACAACGCCCCAACCCAGATTGGGGGTGGCCACAGCGATGAGCGAAAGGGTGGCGATGAACGCCGCCAGCACCAGCGACACGCCTATCCCGAAGCGGTAGTTCCTGTAAGGGCGGTCAGTCATCACCGTTCCATCGGCCTGCGGGACATGGCGATATCTTGCCGGTCCGATGGCGGAGTGGAAAGGCGGACGTTGCCGCAGGCCTACCCTCAGCAGCCGACCAGTCGATCGGCTTCGATGCCCTGCCGATGCAGGCTACGGTACTCGGTGGGGCTGGCATCGACCAGCCCGCGGAAATGGCGGCGGAATGATTCCTGTGAGCCGAAACCGGCCTGCTCGGCGACCCAGTGCAGCGGGCGGTCGGTGGTTTCCAGCAGCTCGCGGGCGAAAGCCACCCGCTCGCGGATCAGCCAGTCGATGGGTGACAGGCCGGTGGCGTCGAGGAACTGCCGTTGCAGGGTGCGTTGGCTCAACGCGGCCTGTTCGGCCAGGCTGCCCAGCGAGTGCGGTTCGCGCAGATTGCGCCGCATCCATTCCATCAGCTTGGCCAGGCGCGTCGGCTCGCCGCTGGGAATGGCGCGGCTGACGCGCTGGCTGCGCCCAGCATCACGCCAGGGCGCCAGCACCAGGCGCTCGGCAACGAGGTTGGCCACGCGCGCGCCGTAATCCTTGCGCACCATGTGCAGCATCATGTCCATGCCGGTGGCCGAACCGGCCGAGGTGATGATGCTGCCGGCGTCGACGTAGAGCACGTCGTCGCGCACGCCGATGCGGGGGAACTGCTGCGCAAGCGTTTCGGTGAGCCGCCAGTGGGTGGTGGCCTGGCGGCCATCGAGCAGGCCGGCCCAGGCCAGCACGAAGGCGCCCGAGCAGATCGAGGCGATGCGGGCGCCGCGCGCGTGGGCGCGGACGAGCGCATCAAGCAACGCCTGCGGCGGGCGTTCACTGGGTTCGCGCCAACCGGGAATGACGATGATGTCCGCATCGTCCACCGCGTTGAGATCATGCGGCAACTGCACCTGCGTATTGCCGAGCATGCGCAGCGCGCCGGGTTCGCCCGCGCACAGCTGCGTGCGGTACCACGCCACGCCCAGTTCCGGACGCACCGGTGCGAACAGGCCCACCGCACAACCGAACTCGAACAGGCCCTGGCCGTGGCAGGCCACGATGGCGACGGTCGGCGCGGTGGGATCGGCAGCGTGGATGGGCATGGCCTGATGCTACCGGTGATGGTGCATGCCGCCGCGTGGCATGCGGTCATGAGGTGATGCCTGCGGGATATATGGCGGCTGGGGTCGGATCCGTTTCCTTCGAAAGGGATCCGACCCCATGCAAGCGCGCTGCCTAACGTCATTACCAGCGGTCATGTGGGTGGCCGGATGTTACGGCTGGGTGACGCGATCACGCCTGTCGTGGCGGGTGAACAGGCCCTTGAATGGAACCGTGTTTCCGGCCCACCCCACGAGCCCCCATGCCTGCCGCCTACGCCCCTGTCCTGAGTCCTCTTGCTGTGTTGATCGCCGCCGCCCTGGTTGCGGCCCCCGTGCATGCGGCAGACGCCGGTGCGCAGCCGGCAACCACAGCGGCTGCCGCCAACGTCGCTGCATCCACCCTGGACGCAGTGGTGGTGACCGGCTCGCGCACCAGCACGCGCACGGTCAAGAACAGCTCCACGCCCATCGACGTGATCTCCGCCGAGGATCTTGCTGCGACCGGGCAGGCCAACCTGCTCGAAGCGCTGCAGCGCAGCCTGCCGTCGCTGAGCCAGATCGGTGGCTACCAGAGCGACCAGGAGAGCCTGATCCGCGGCTATCAGCTGCGCAATCTTTCACCGGGCTACACGCTGGTGCTGGTCAACGGCAAGCGCCGCAACGCCAGTGCCTATGTGAGCGGTGCCAACGGCGGTGGCTTTCCTGGCCACGCCTGGGCGGATCTGGCGCTGATTCCGGTGTCGGCCATCGACCACGTGGAAGTGCTGCGCGACGGTGCCTCCGCCATCTACGGCTCGGACGCGATCACCGGTGTGGTCAACGTCATCCTGAAATCGCAGGCACAGGGCGGTGAGGTGTCGGTGGAGAGCGGGCAGAGCATCGATGGCGACGGTACGCGTACCAGCGTGCGCGCCAACGTCGGCCTGCCCTGGGGCGAGGACGGCTTCATCAACCTCTCGGGCGAGACCACGCGCCAGCACCACGCGATCCGGACGCGACGCTACATCGATGGCTATCTGAGCTATCCGGCGATCGATGCCAATGGCAACCGGGTCGCGCTGCGGCCGAACAACCGCCTGCCGGCCGGTGCGACGCCGGACCCTGCCGAGGCCACGCGCGATGCCGAAGCCAACACCATCCTCAGCTCACCGTCGTATGCGCTGAAGGCGTTTGCGGTGAACGTGGGCCATGGCCTGGGTGAGAGCGCGCAGTTCTACGCCAACGCCACTGCCAGTGACCGCACCGCGCAGGCGATCCAGAACTTCCGCCTGCCGGCCACGATCTTCACCACGTACCGGACACCGGGGGTGCTGAGCGTGTTTCCCGACGGCTTCCTGCCGGTGCTGGAGACCAAGGAGAAGCAGTACACCGGCACCGCCGGCGTGAAGGGGCAGCTGGCCGGCTGGGACTACGACGCCAGCCTGACCGGCAACCGCAGCACGGTGCGCACCTATACCCGCAACTCGGTGAACTACTCGCTGCCGTACCCGGGCTCGCCCACCGACTTCTATGACGGCAAGCTGGATTACCAGCAGGGCATTGCCAACCTGGACCTGCGCCGGGGCTTTGAGGTGGCGGCCTTTGCCTCACCCCTGGAAGTGAGTGCCGGTGCCGAGTACCAGCACGAGCGCTACGAGCGCGGGGCAGGGCAGTGGGAGTCGTACACCGGATTCGGTGCCGCTGCGTTTGTCGGCTACTCCACCGCCGACGCGGTGAAGGCCACGCGCAACAGCAAGGCGGTGTACGTGGGGGCGGCGACCAACGTCACCTCGCGCTGGTACCTGGATGCGGCCGCGCGCTGGGAAGACCATTCGGACTTCGGCAGCGTCTCGACCGGACGCTTGACCAGCCGCTTCGACATCACCGACGCACTGGGCGTGCGTGCGACGGTCAGCAACGGCTTCCACGCGCCAAGCCTGGGCGCGCAGTTCTACCAGGCCACGGGCAGCTGCCCGTGCGGTACGACGCTGGTGGCGCAGGTGTCCTCGCCCGCTGCGGTGGCACTGGGTGCCACCCCGCTGAAACCGGAGAAGGCCACCAACTACAGCATCGGCGTGACCTGGGACCCGAGCCCGGCCTTCCACCTGGCCGTGGATGCCTACCATATCGACATCCGCGGCCAGCTCGGCCAGTCCAGCCAGATCGGCTACAACGCGCAGGATCCGGCGCGCATCACCGACAACAGCGGCACCGTATTGACCTCCGCGCAGAAGAACACGATCGATGCGCTGCTGGGTTCGGCCGGCATCAGCATCCTGCCGGGCGACGCGTTCTATGCCAGCTACTTCACCAACGTGGGCGACACCCGCACGCGCGGCGTGGAGCTGACGCTGGAGGCGAACCAGGACACATCGTGGGGCAAGCTGCGCTGGAGCTATGCCGCCAACGTCGGACGCACCACGATCCGCAGCGTCAGCGCCATTCCTGCGGCGCTGCAGGGGCTGCCCAACATCAACCTGCTGACGAAGTCCGGCGAGTACGCGTTGCGCTTCCGTACGCCCAGCTACACCCAGGTGGCCGGACTGGGCTGGCAGAACGGACGCTGGCGCTCGAATGTGGACGTTACCTACTACGGGTCGATCAAGCGCCTCAACAACGGCGTGGAGTACAGGCAGCCACCGGTGCTGGTGACCAACCTGTCCGGCGGTGTGGAGCTGGGCGCGGGCTGGAGTGCGGCGCTGGGCATCAACAACGTGTTCGACAAGCGCACCCGCAAGGTGCCGGAGTACGCGCGCAGCGCCACCGACGTGGCCAGCATCGAGACCACCTGGGACAGCGGTGACGTGCTCAGCAGGATCGGCGCGTTCTGGTACGGGCGGGTCAATTACCGGTTCTGAGGTTCAGGCATGGCGTCGCCGGCCAGCGTCCGGCGTTACCGAGGAGAGTGGCATGTCATCTGGGTTGAAGATTGTTGCGTTGATCGGTTCGCCAACGGCATCGGCGAATTCGCGCACGCTGTTGCTGGTACGGCACCTGCTGGAGGCGCTGCAGCAGCGCCTGCATGCCAGCGTGACACTGGTGGAGCTGGCGCCGATTGCGCGCGCGCTGGGGCAGACGCTGTCGCGCAGCGAGGCCGAGCCCGCGGTGGAACAGGCGCTGGCCACCCTCGAGGACGCCGAGCTGCTGGTGGTGGCCGCACCGGTCCATCGTGGCTCGTACCCGGGGTTGTTCAAGCACCTGGTGGACTTCATCGACCTCGAGGCGCTGGTGGATACCCCTGTGCTGCTGGCGGCCACCGGGGGCAGCGAGCGGCATGCGCTGGTGATCGACCATCAGCTGCGACCTTTGTTCAGCTTCCTGCAGGCGCATACGTTGCCCATCGGCGTGTACGCCACACCAGCCGATTTCGATGGCGAGCAGATCAACAGCGCGGCGTTGCAGGCGCGCATCCAGTTGGCTGCCGAGCGCGCTGCCGGGCATCTGCTGCCGCATGCCGCCAGCGGGCCGGCGCCCCTGCGCCGCATCGCCTGAGCTGCCCATAACGGCCAGCAGTCTGCTTATTGCCAACCTGCATCTGCGTGGCCGGATCCGACCGGCGATTGTCGCCAGCAGGTACGGGCGCGGCGCACAGCTTCTCTAGCATCGATAGCGAAACGGCACTTCATTGCCGGCCCAGACGAGGACGAACCCGTGGCTGCAGCTGCCTCCCCCAAACCCATCCTGTTCCTGCTTGATCGCGAGTTCGTCGACGGCCAGTTGCCGGGCCAGCGCTTCTTCTGCCGGCACAGCCTGCTGCTGGAAGGCGCGCTGTCCAGCATCGACGGCCTGGATGCACAGCTGGACGTGCGCCGCATCGGCTTCGCGCGGCCACGCCGCGAGGTGATCGCGGCGGTGGGCGAGCAGGACCAGTCGCTGCCGAAGCTGGTGCTGCCGCAGGGCGTGCGCAGCGAACACGCCAACGGTGCCTACCAGGACCGGCAGTACGTGACCGGCGCCGAGCCGATCCTGGCCGCACTCAATGGCCTGCTTGGCATTCCTGTGGCCCACCCCTGAGCGAGGACGCGGACATGAGCTACCTCATCAGCGTGCTGGACAAGAGCCCGGTGGCCGAAGGCGCAGGCGCCGAGCAGGCGCTGCGCAACAGCCTGCAGCTGGCCCAGCGTGCCGAACAGCTGGGCTACCACCGCTACTGGTTTGCCGAGCATCACGCCGCACCGACCCTGGCCAGTCCGGCGCCGGAGGTGCTGGCGGCATGGGTGCTGGCACAGACCCGGCGCATCCGCATCGGCAGCGGTGGCGTGATGCTGCGCCACTATGCGCCGTACAAGGTGGCCGAGAACTTCAACCTGCTGGCGGCGCTGGCGCCCGGACGCGTCGACCTGGGGGTGGGCAAGGCACCCGGTGGCCTGCCGGCGTCCACCGCAGCGCTGGCCGCGGGGCGACCGGCCTTCGCCGATTTCGATCAGCAGCTGCGCGATCTGGAAGGATTCCTGTCCGGCTCGCTGGCCGAAGATCATGCGCATGCCAATGCGCAGGCGCGGCCGGTGCCGCAGGTGGCGGCCGAGCGTTTCCTGCTGGGCGCCAGCCCGCAGAGCGCACGGCAGGCGGCGGAGCTGGGCTGGCGCTTCGTCTATGCCGCCCATTTCGACGGCGACCCGAAGCACATCGAAGCGGCGTTCGAGGCCTATCGCGCCGTATCCACGCAGCCGCCGTTGCTGGCCACCGTCGCTT
Organism: Stenotrophomonas sp. TWI169; assembly: GCF_039674705.1. Lineage (NCBI taxonomy): Bacteria > Pseudomonadati > Pseudomonadota > Gammaproteobacteria > Lysobacterales > Lysobacteraceae > Stenotrophomonas > Stenotrophomonas sp. TWI169. The sequence goes on from NZ_JBDJOB010000013.1 coordinate 30,449, forward strand.
TCGCGGCGCCCACCAGCGAAGCGGCGGCGCGCCATGTCGGCGCATTGCGTGTCTACAAGCTGCACCTCGGCCCGGGGCAGACGGTGAACCTGCCCAGCCCGGACGCCGCGGCCGAGTATGCCCGCCAGGTGGGCGTGACCGACTTCCGTATCGAAGAGACGCGGCCCAGCGTGCTGTCGGGCGACGCGCAGCAGGTGCGCGGGGAACTGGACGCACTGCACCGCCGCTTCGGCGTGGGCGAATTCATCCTCGATGCGCCGGTGGCCGACCTCGACGCACGCCTGGCATCCCTTGAACTGCTGTCGCCCGCGCCACGCGCGGCGGTGGCCTGACCTGCAGGAGCGATACCCATGAGCAAGACACCGCGCCCCATCCCGTTCGGCATCATGCTGCAGGGACCTGGCAGCCACATGCATGCGTGGAAGCATCCGTCCAACCCGGCCGATGCCAGCGTGAACCTGGACTTCTACATCGACATCGCGCGCACGGCCGAAGACAACGGCATCGCGTTCGGCTTCGTTGCCGATGGGCTGTACATCAACGAGAAATCGATCCCGCACTTCCTCAACCGCTTCGAGCCGATCTCGCTGTTGTCCGCGCTGGCCACGGCGACGAAGAAGATCGGCCTGGCCGGCACGCTGTCCACCTCCTACAGCGATCCGTTCACCGTGGCCCGGCAGTTCGCCTCGCTGGACCTGATCAGTGGTGGGCGCGCCGGCTGGAACGTGGTGACCTCGCCGCTGGAAGGATCGGGCCGCAATTACGGCCGCCCGCATCCGGAACATGCGCTGCGCTACCAGATCGCCGACGAATACCTGGAGGTGGTGCAGGGCCTGTGGGATTCATGGGACGACGATGCCTTCATCCGCGACCGCGAACAGGGCACCTTCTTCGCCACCGACAAGTTCCGCCGCCTCGACCACAAGGGCCGCTTCTTCCAGGTCGAAGGCCCACTGAACATCCAGCGCTCCGCGCAGGGGCAGCCGGTGATCTTCCAGGCGGGCTCGTCCGACGACGGCATCGCGCTGGCCGGCAAGTATGCCGATGCGGTATTCACCCACTCGCCCTCGCTGGAAGAAACCCGTGCCTTCACCCAGAAGGTGAAGAACTCGGCCATCGCCCACGGGCGCAGCGGCAATGACGTGAAGATCTTTCCGGGCATCGGGCCGATTGTCGGCCACACCGCCGAGGAGGCCGAAGCCAAGTACCAGGCGATTGCCGCACTCGCGGGCCTGGACGATGCGCTGGCCTACCTCGGGCGCTTCTTCGACCATCACGATTTCACCCAGTACGATCCCGACGCGCCGTTCCCCGAGCTGGGCGAGATCGGCAGCAATTCGTTCCGCTCCACCACCGATCGGATCAAGCAGGATGCCCGCGAGCAGGGCTTGAGCCTGCGCCAGGTCGCGTTGCAGGCGGTGAGCCCGCGGCCCAACTTCATCGGTACACCCGAGCACGTGGCCGACGAGTTGATCCGCTGGTTCGAGGCGGGCGCCAGCGATGGCTTCATTCTGGGTTTTGCGGCGCAGCGCGAGGGGCTGGACGATTTCGTGACCCTGGTACTGCCGATCCTGCAGGCGCGCGGGTATCACCAGCGCGAGCTGGAAGGGAAGACGCTGCGCGACCACCTGGGCCTGCCGTACAAGGCCAGCCGTCATTCGACGGCCGCCGAACCGGCGCGGAAGGTGGGGTGAGGCGATGAACGTACTGCGCCGGGCATCGTTGACTGTGGCGCCCACCGGGCCGACGGGCGTGCTGCCTGAAATAGCCGCACGCGCCGATGAGGCCATCGCCATCCGCCACGACCTGCATCGACACCCGGAGCTCGCCTTCGAGGAGCATCGCACCAGCGCACGCGTAGCCGAACTGCTGCAGCAGTGGGGCTATACGGTGACCACGGGCGTCGGTGGAACCGGTGTGGTCGGAACGCTGCAGCGGGGTCAGGGCAGCCGCCGGCTTGGGCTGCGCGCCGACATCGATGCGTTGCCGATCCAGGAGGCGTCCGGGCTGCCCTATGCCAGCCAGAACGAAGGACGGATGCACGCCTGCGGTCATGATGGCCACACTGCGATCCTGCTGTCGGCGGCGCATTACCTGGCCCGGCACGGGCGCATCGATGGCACCCTGCAACTGGTGTTCCAGCCGGCGGAAGAAACCGGCTCCGGTGCGTCAAGGATGCTCGCCGACGGTCTGTTCGAGCGCTTTCCGGTGGATGCGATCTACGGACTGCACAACTGGCCGGGTGTGCCGGTGGGGCACTTCGGCTTTGTCGACGGACCGGCGATGGCATCGGTCGACTGGGCACGGTTGAGGGTGATCGGCAAGGGCGGGCATGGTGCGGAACCACAGGGAAGCGTGGATCCCATCCTCGCCGCCGCGCACATCGTCACCGCACTGCAGAGTGTGGTGTCGCGCAATGTGGACCCGCGGCAGATGGGCGTGGTGACGGTCGGTTCGATCCACGGTGGGCAGGCGGCCAACGTGATTCCCGATGTGGTGGAGCTGACGCTGACCGTACGCGCCTATCTGCCCGACGTTCGCGACACGCTGCGCCGTCGCGTGACCGAGCTTGCCGAGCAGACCGCCGCCGCGTTCGGGGCGCGCGCCGAGATCGAGTTCCCGCGTGGCTTCCCGAGCGTGATCAACCATCCGCAGCAGACCGCCTATATCCGTGAGGTGGCTCTGCAGGGATTCGGCGCAGGGCAGGTGCTGGATGCCTTCGCGCCGCGCACCGCCAGCGAGGACTTCGCCTTCCTGCTGCAGGCCCGGCCCGGAAGCTTCGTGTTCGTCGGCAACGGTGACAGTGCGCCGTTGCACAGCCCGCGCTACGTGTTCAACGATGCGGCCATCGCCCCTGCCGCCAGCCTCTGGGCGCGGCTGGCCGAACACTATCTGGTGGAGGACGCAGCATGAGTACGGCACCATTCGAGGAGCGCTTCCTCTACACATCGGTGGACGATCCACTGGCGCGGCCACTGTTCGATGGGCTCGAACAGGAGTACGACAGTCGCTACGCCGATGTGCGGCGACGCATCGGTGGCAGTGCGCGCGAGGAGCTGCAACGCTATCCAGCGCAGGCATTCGCTGCGCCAGTGGGAGCGTTCGTGCTGCTGCTGCGTGAGGGCGTGGCCATTTCCGGCGGCGCGTTCATGCCGCACCGCGACCCGGATACGGCCGAGTTCAAGCGCATCTGGACACTGCCTGGCCTGCGCCGCCAGGGCATCGCCCGGCGGGTGCTGCAGGAGCTTGAAGACCAGGCCGCACGCCAGGGCTATCGCCGCGTGTACCTGACCACCGGCTTCCGTCAGCCTGAGGCGGTCGGCCTGTACCTGAGCCATGGCTACACCGCACTGTTCGATCTGTCTGCCGACCCGGAATCGATCGCCCATCTGCCGTTCGAGAAGCAGCTGCGGGCACCGGCGCGTCCGCCGGCATCAAGCACTGCCGCCGTGCAGGGAGTCCACGCATGAGTACGCCGTCCACCGCGATCGAGGGTCTGGCCGCGCGTCCGGCACCGGCATTGAAGATCGTGCCGGCGCGGCATCCGCTGCAGGTGTTCGGCACGGTCCTGGCGCTGGCGTTGATCCTGATCGGACTGCAGTCGGTACTCGGCAATCCACGTTGGGGCTGGGGCACCTTCGCCGAGTGGTTCTTCGCCCGCCCGGTGCTGGAAGGGCTGGGTCGCACGCTGTTGCTGACCGCGCTCGGCACCGGCCTGGGCTTCGCGCTGGGCACGCTGCTGGCGCTGGCACGGGTATCCGGCTCGCCGTTGTTGTCGGCGGTATCGTGGGGCTACGTCTGGTTGTTCCGTTCGATTCCACTGCTGGTGCTGTTGCTGCTGCTGAACAATCTGGGTTATCTGTACAGCACGATCGAACTGGGCATTCCGTTCACCGGCATCAGCCTGTTCTCGTATCCCACCACCCAGCTGATCGGTGTGTTCACGGCTGCGGTGCTGGGCCTGACACTGAACCAGGCGGCGTTCTCGGCCGAGGTGATCCGCGGTGGCATCCTCTCGGTCGATCACGGCCAGTATGAAGCAGCGGCCGCGCTGGGCCTGCCGCGCGGCCGCCAGGTGCGGCGCATCATCCTGCCGCAGGCGATGCGTTCGATCCTGCCGGCCGCCTTCAACGATGTGATCGGCCTGGCCAAGAGCACGTCGGTGGTCTACGTGCTGGCGTTGCCGGAGCTGTTCTACACCGTGCAGGTGATCTACCGCCGCAACCTGGAGGTGGTGCCACTGCTGATGGTGGCCACGGTCTGGTACCTGGTGATCCTGACCGTGCTGTCGCTGCTGCAGCGGCGCGTGGAGCAGCGCTTCGCGCGTGGCCAGCTGCAGCGTGAGCGCAGCGTGTCGCGGGTATCCTCGCCCGCGCCGCGTGCGGCATCGCCGGCTGCGGTGCGGCCGCGCATCGCGAGCGCGGCCGAGGCCGGACAGGGAGCGCCGATATCGCTGCACGGTGTCGGCAAGGCGTTCGACGGGCAGCCGGTACTGGAGGACATCACCCTGGAACTGCGCGGCGGCAGCGTAACGGTGCTGATCGGCCCGTCCGGTGCCGGCAAGTCGACCCTGCTGCGGCTGATCAACCACCTGGAGCGCGCCGACACCGGCTTCGTCAGCGTCGGTGGCCAGCTGATCGGCTATCGCCGTGACGGCGACACCCTGTACGAGCTGCCGGAGCGCGAGATCCGCCGCCGTCGTGCCGAGGTGGGCATGGTGTTCCAGGGCTTCAACCTGTTCCCGCACCTGACCGCGCTGGAGAACATCATCGAGGCGCCGATGGCGGTGCGCGGTGTGCCGCGTACGCAGGCCGAACAGCAGGCGCGCGTGCTGCTGGAGCGCGTCGGTCTGGCGGACAGGGCCGATGCGTTCCCGCGCCAGCTGTCAGGTGGCCAGCAGCAGCGCATCGCCATCGCCCGTGCACTGGCCCTGCAGCCGAAGGTGCTGCTGTTCGATGAGCCGACGTCGGCGCTGGACCCGGAACTGGTGGCCGAAGTGCTCAGCGTGATCGAAGAGCTCGCCCGTTCCGGCACCACGCTGGTGATCGTCACCCACGAACTCGGCTTCGCCCGCCGCGTTGCCGACCACGTGGTGATGATGGACCAGGGCCGGGTGATCGAGCAGGGCCCGCCCGAGGCCATATTTGAACACCCGCGCCAGCAGCGCACCGCCGATTTTCTCGCCAAGACCCTCTGATCCGGATGTGACCCCCATGAGTCCTGCAACGTCTCGTCGTCCCTCGCGCAGCACCCTGCTGGTCATCGCTGTGCTGGTCATCGGCATTGCCGGCATCGTCTATTCCCGTGCACGGCAGGGACCGGAGGCCGTGCCCGCAGCGACCAGCAGCCTGGCCGGTGCCGGCGCGCCAGCGCTGCGGGGGACCGTGGATCCGAAAGCGCAGGCGCTGGTTCCGGCGGACTTCCGCTTCGTGACGCCGGGCACGTTGACCGTCGCGACGCATCCCGGTCAGTTGCCGCTGGCCGACTATGGCGCCGACAGCAAGGAAGTGATCGGCATCGAGCCGGACATCGCACGGCTGGTGGCCGATGCGCTGGGCCTGAAGCTGGTGGTGGTGCCGGTCGCCTGGGCCGACTGGCCGCTGGGACTGGAGTCGGGCAAGTACGACGCAGTGCTGTCCAACGTAACCGTGACCGAAGAGCGCAAGAAGAAGTTCGACTTCTCCAGCTACCGTTATGACCTGCTCGGCATCTATACGCGCACCGACGGGCCCATCCAGAAGATCGAGAAGCCGGCCGATGTCGCTGGCCTGAAGGTGGTGGTCGGTGCCAGCACCAACCAGGACCAGATCTTGCGGCAGTGGGATGCACAGAACATCGCGGCCGGGCTGGAGCCGGTGCAATACCAGTACTTCGATGATTCGGTGGTCGGCCGCCTGGCCGTGATCACCGGCCGGGCCGATGTATCGTTCGAACCCAACGCCACCGGCGCGTACTCCGCGCGCGATGGCAAGGTGCGGCGCGTTGGCCTGTTTCCGGGCGGTTGGCCAAACGCTGCTGCGATCTCGGTCACCACGCGCAAGGGCAGCGGCCTGGCCGATGCGGTGACCCAGGCGCTCAATACCCAGATCGGCAGCGGCACCTACGCACAGGCACTGGCGCGCTGGAACGTGACCGAGGAAGCCGTGCCGCAGTCGCAGACCAACCCGCCGGGCTTGCCGGATCTCTGACGCCGGGCATGCCCCGGCACCAAGGCTGCTTCTGTAGAGCCGAGCCATGCTCGGCTGCTCTACCAACGCGCCTCCAGCGTCCTGAACGGCTTCGCCAACCGCACACCCTCGGCATCGAAGTCGGAAACGCTATGGCCGTCCACGCGCACCTGCTTCGGTGCCGTGCGCGCGGGCCACCAGACCTTGACGGCCGTGGCGCTGCGCAGCCCTTCGCCGAGCGTCACGGTCAGCGTACCGTCGCGTTGCTGTGCCTGCATCCGCAGCGTGCCGTACGCCGTCGGCAGGCGTTCCACCGCAAGGCCATCGCCGGCCAGCCAGGAGGGCGGCGTACCCGGCAGCAGTGACAGGGCATCGTCGTCCTCGCGCATCAGCATCCCGAATAGGGTGCGGCCGTATTCGGCACCGATCCAGGTGTGCGGCATGTCGCCCAGGTAGCGCGGAAAACGCAGCCGTGAGTGCACGACTTCGGCCAGCACCTGCCATTGCAGCGGGCGACGGTCGCGCAGCAGGCCCTGCAGCAGCTCGTCGGCCGCTGCGGGCTGGCCCAGATGCACATAGCTCAGGACGTTGCGGATTTCATAAGGGGTGTACGCATACAGCGCACCGGGCTGGTTGCGCTTGCGGACGTCGTCAAGATAGCGGGCAAAGGTGGTGCGCAGCGCATCAGCCGGCAGCACGCTCTGCGCACCGGTGGGATCCAGCGCGATGGAGACGCCGGTCGGGTCGCCATCGCCAAGATCGGCGGAGGAGGGAATGAAATCGATGCCTTTCCACGCCATCGTCGCGCGGATCGAAGCGTGCAGTGCGTCATACAGCGCCTTGTACTGCCCGCGTGCCCAGGTGGCGGTGGCGTGGTCGCCGAGTGATTCAGCCAGCCATGCGCCGTCATGCCAGCCCTTCAGGCCCCAGTAGTCGTCCCAGTAGCTGTGGGTGGGAGAGGGATAGCCCTCGTGGCTGATCGACGGTGCCAGGATGCCGGCAAAGCGTTCCGGCGCCGGTTGATCGGCCTTGTAACCGGGTACCAGCGTGCGCTCACGCAGTTCCTGCAGGAAGCGCAGCGCGGCCTTCACTTTCGGCAGGTATGCACGCACGGACTCGGGGCCACCGTCGAGGCGCGCGACATCGGCCACCAACGCGACGTACTGGCCCTGGCTGTCGTACTCGATGTCCGATCCGAAGCCGGTGTTGACGCTGCCATCGTCATTGAGGATCGGCGACACCAGGCCGTTGGCATGTACCCCGTGTTCGCTGTACCACGCCAGGTAGTCGCGTGCGACCTTGGCTTCGCCCATCCGCAGCAGCACCGCCGAGGTGGCCATGCCGTCGCGGATGAAGGAGCGGTTGTAGTTGCGTGGGCCGGGTTGCATGGCCGGGCCGGTCTGGTTGATCAGCATGTACGCGGCCTGGGCACGCAGCATGTCGACCAGCGATGGATCGGGCAGGCGCAGTCCGACCTGGCCCAATCGTGCCTGCCAGTCGGCGGAGGCTTCGGCGGCCAGCGTCTCGAAGCCGGCATCGGCATCGCCTGGCAGGCGCGCGAGGTCCAGTGCCGGTGGCTCCGGAAGTACACCCTTGGCGTCGGCCGCCGCCGTACCCAGCGGGAAGGCGACGACCACGGATTGGCTGGCGCCGGGCGCCAGTGTGATCCGGTAGTCCAGCGCCGCCGCCGCCAGCCCACGCGCATCGGTGGCCTGGCGTGCGCCGGGCAACCGGCCCGAAGCGATGGCGGAGGTGATCTCGGTTTCGCCGTTCGGGCCGAACGGTGCCGCGCCGGAGGCGCTGACCGCCGACAGCGAGTACAGCAGGGTACGGCCATTGACGCGCACGCTCTGGCCGTCGATGGCCACGTCGCGGATCGGCGACAGGCCACCGTTCTGCCACGGCGGGTTCATCTGCATCGGCCGCACCACCAGGCTCAGCGTGCCCTCGACCGGCGTGGTACCGGTATTGCGCAGTCGATGCCGGAGGAAGGTGACGGGCTGGCCGTCGCGCTCGATCGCGAACGCTTCGCTGCGCAGTTCCAGACCGGGTTGCGGCGACCAGGCGGCCGAGGGCATCGGCTTCCAGCCGTCGCGCAGGGCATGCTGCACGGCCTGTTCCGCGGCACCGGCGGCACGCCCATCGGCATTGCGCCAGATCGGCTGCACCAGCGGTGCGCCCTTGAATGCCTCGATGTTGCCGTATTCGTCGAAGATCGACTTCTGCCGTCCGGCATGCACGCCCACGGCCGTCCAGTACGTCTGCTGCATCTGCAACGACGCCGGGAACAAGCCACGCTGCGCGCCGCTGGCGGCGATCTGGTACTGCTTCATCGGCGTCATCACGGCCTTCGGGCCGAGCAGGCGCAGGCGCGTGACCTGTGGCGAGGGCCCGTCGACGATGAGCCGCAGGGCACGCACATCGTGCACCGTATCGCTGGCCAACCAACTCTGGGCATGGCTGGCGGCCTGCGTGTCCTGCGCCAGCGGCTGCCAGCGCCCCTGCGCATCCTGGGCCTGCAGGCGTGCGGCGCCACGCTGGCCCGCCCACTCCACCGCCAGGCCGGTGCCCGGCTGAGCGCGCGGCAGGGTGATTTCAAGCACATGGCTGCCCTTGCCATCGGTAGGGAGGGCGACGCCGCTACCGCCTTGCCACAACGCGGCTGCCTGTGCGCTGTCGAGTCCGTGCACGCGTGCACTGAGCGTGGCGTCCAAGGGTTCCATCTCGAAGATGGAGACCCCCCAGTCCGACGTGCGCTGGGGACTGGCCAGCCTCAGATAGCGCGCCTGGCGCGGTTCGAAGTACAGCGTCTCCACATCGCCCAGCGAGTCGGCCATGGTGTAGGCGGTCTGCCACTGCCGGCCGTCCATCGAGGTCTGCAGCGTGTAACCCTCGGGATTGGAGACATCCCAGGTCAGGCGCGCGCCCCCGAGCAGGGCAGGTGCGCCCAGATCGATCTGGAACCAGTGTCCGGGGCTGAAGGCGCCGCCGGTGACCGTCTTCGGGTCGTTGTCGATCAGATGGCCGATGGCCATCGCCGGGACCTGCTGTGACGAGCTGCTGGCCTGCCACTGGCTGCGCGGTGGCAGTGTCTGCGCCTGCGCGGCGGAGGCCATCACGGCCAGCGGCAGCAGAGCGCGCGCGACGTAGCGCAGGCAGGCCCAGGAGGGGCGGAAGCGATCAGCACGCAGCGTCATGTCGACAGCCTTGGAGGTTCGGCCAGGATCGGGCAGGCGCTACGCTAGCAGGGGGTGTAATCGTTTACATGACGCGCTGCAATAGGGGAGAGGGCGGACGCGTGGCGCGACGCCCTGCACGGCGTCGCGACAGCCATCGTCCGTAAGGTCACTGCCTGCACGAACCGGCGCCCCGTGACAGCAGCGCCCAGGCAAGCTCAGCGCAGCGCCACCTGTTCCCACCAGCGCGTGCCTGCCTGCGGCGCCTGCATGTCCAGCGCCTCGCCCATCATCGGCGTGGCGATCGGCACATCGTGCGCGGCTGCCAGCGCGGTGATGCGCTCGAAGGGCTGTTGCCAGTCATGCAGGGCCAGGTCAAAGGTGCCGTTGTGGATCGGCAGCAGCCACTTGCCGCGCAGGTCCAGGTGGGCCTGCAGCGTCTGCTCCGGCTGCATGTGCACGAATGCCCAGCGCGGATCGTATGCGCCGGTTTCGATCATGGTCAGATCGAACGGGCCGTACTTCTCGCCGATGGCCTTGAAGCCATCGAAGTAGCCGGTGTCACCACTGAAGAAGATGCGGAAGTCGCCGTCCTGGATGACCCACGAGGCCCACAGGCTGCGGTCGCTGTCGCCCAGGCCGCGGCCGGAGAAGTGCTGGCCGGGTGTGGCGGTCAGGCGCAGGCCATCGGCTTCGGTCGATTGCCACCAGTCCAGCTGTTCGACCTTGTCCGCGTCCACGCCCCAGGCGATCAACTGATCACCCACACCCAGCGGCGCGATGAAGCGCGTGGTCTTGCCCGCCAGCTGCATCACCGCAGCGCGATCCAGATGGTCGTAATGGTTGTGCGAGAGGATCACGCCGGCGATCGGCGGCAGCTGTTCGATGCTGATCGGCGGGGCGTGGAAGCGGGCAGGGCCCATCCACTGCACCGGTGACGCCCGTTCGGAGAAGACCGGGTCGGTCAGCCAATACTGGCCGCGCAGCTTCAGCAGGATCGTCGAATGCCCCAGCCGGAACAGGCTGCGATCCGGCGCGGCTTCCAGCGCGGCACGATCCAGCGCCTGCACCGGAATGGCGCCCGCGGGTACGGTCCCCTTCGGCTTGTTGAACAGGAAGGTCCACCAGATCTCCAGCCCGTTGCGCAGGCCCATCGCCGGCCGCGGCAGTACGTTGTGGAACTTGCCCTCGCGGTATTGCGGGGAGTCGGGGAAGTCGGGGAGGGACCAGGACTTGCAGAAGGTGTAGGCGGTCACGGCGAGGATTCCAAGCAGGAGGACAAGGAGCAGGCGCTTCATGGGTGACGTCCGCAGGGTACACTGCACAGTGTAGTTTCCTGCTGCGGAAAAGTATACTCATCGGTGTAAAATGGGGGTATCCGTTCAGTTATCTGGTGTCGCCATGTCCCGTCCGCCGCAGCGCCTGACCGACCGCAAACGCGAGGCCATCGTGCGCGCGGCGGTGGAGGAATTCCGCACGGCCGGCTATGAGGCCACCAGCATGGACCGGATCGCGGCAGCGGCCGGTGTATCCAAACGCACGGTCTACAACCACTTCCCCAGCAAGGAAGAACTGTTCTCGCTGATTCTGGAGGAACTCTGGGAACGCAGCATGGCCGGCGTCGAGCTGCCCTACCGTGCGGAGCAGCCACTGGAGCCGCAGCTGCTCGCGTTGCTGGAGCAGAAGCTGGAACTGCTGGGTGATGCCAATTTCATCGACCTGGCCCGCGTTGCCATGGCGGAGATCATCCATTCACCCGAACGTGCGCAGGCAATCGTCTGTCGCATGGGCGAGAAGGAGAGTGGGGAAAGCGCCTGGATCCGTGCAGCGATCGCCGATGGCCGGCTGCGTGCGGTCGATCCCGAATTCGCCGCCCATCAGCTGCATGGACTGGTGAAGAGTTTCGCCTTCTGGCCGCAGGTAACGATGGGGCAGGCGCCGCTGGGGGCCGACGAGCGCGCGCGGGTGGCGGCATCGGCGGTCGCCATGTTCCTGGGCCACTACGCGCGCTGACGCCGTGGCAACCGCGTCGGCATGGCTCGCCCGGCCCGCAAGCACAGTGCTGTGACGGACATGTCTGTGCCGTCGATGCGCCATCTGCGATAGTGACGTCGGGTATCAATGCACGATTGCTTCCATGTCATCCGCTTCGGCGCGCCATATCGGCGAAGTCCTGCAACAGTCCTATGGCATCACCACCGCCGCCGTGGTGCCTCGCCCGGTTGGCGCAGACGCCAATGCCAGCGTTTACCGCATCGACGCGCGACGCGGTCAGTGGTGGTTGAAATGCCGCACCTACCAGGTGCAACCGGCGGTCTGGGACACGCTGCATTGGCTGCGGGGCACCCTGGGCATCGAGGAGATCGTGGCGCCATGGCCGGCATTGACCGGCGGCGCGTCGGTCCAGCGCTGGGGCCTGCAGTTCACGCTGTTTCCCTACATCGAGGGCCAGTCCGGTTTCGAGGCGCCGCTCAGCCATGCGCAGTGGCTGCGCCTGGGCAACGTGCTGCGCCGGCTGCATGACGCTGAGGTGCCCGAATCGCTGCAACGCGCGCTGCCGAGCCTGCGCCTTGAAGCGGATGCGTTGAACACCGTTGGGCGCTGGCTGCAGCCGGGCGATGCCTTGCCGGTCGCGCAGGATCGGTTGGGCAGCGCATTCCTGGCCGTCTGGGAGCTGCGCCGCGAACGTATCGCCGAGGTCCACCGCCGCGCGTCGGAACTGCACGATGAACTGCGCGACGAACGGCCGCCGCTGCGGTTGTGCCATACCGACCTGCATGCGGGAAACCTGCTGATGGGCAACGAGGGCAACCTGCACCTGATTGATTGGGATGGCCTGTCCCTGGCGCCGCGCGAGCGGGATCTGATGTTCCCCGGCGCGGCGGTGGGTGGACGCTGGGGGCGCGAACGTCCGCTCGGTTTCGTGGAAGGGTATGGCCCGGACCTGGGGGACCCACGCTGGATCGCCTGGTACCGGCATTGGCGGATCCTGCAGGACCTGATCGAGTTCGAACAGGTGCTGCTGGGGGGCGACGCGCTGGAGCGCTCGCCGCAGCTGCGCCGTCAGTCGCTGCACTACCTGGGCGAACAGTTCGCGCCGGGCAATGTGTTCGACGCAGCCGAACGCGCGTATCGCGCGCTGGACGCGTCGCCGCTGCAGCGTTGACGGTGGATCATTCGGCGGGCTTGGCCGCCGCTGACGCCGCCGCCGTAGCCGCCCGCCGCGACAGCACGGCCTCGCGGTGGGCGATGTAAGCGTTGGCGGCCAGAATGATGCCCGCACCGACGATGGTCCAGCGGTCCACGGTCTCGTTGAACAGCAGCCACCCGCACAGGGTCACCAGCGGCAGCTGCAGGAAGCTGATCGGCGTCAGCGCCGACACTTCTCCCAGGCGCAGCGCACGCGTCCACAGCAGCTGGCCGACCGTGCCCATCACGCCGGTGACCAGCAGCCACAGCCAGGCCACGCCACTGGGCCAGACCCAGACAAACACTGCCGGAACCAGCGAAAGCGGCACCCAGAAGACGTAGGTATAGAGCACCACGGTATCGGCGCTGTCCACGCGGGTGAGCTGCTTGATCTGGATGGCCACCAGTGAACTCAGCACCGCAGCGGCGACGGCGACCAGGCTGCCAGCGGTGAAGCCGGTGGTGCCCGGCCGCACGATCACCAGCACACCGATGAAACCGACCACCACTGCGGCCCAGCGGCGCACACGCACGGTTTCGCCCAACCACAGCACGGCGGCGATGGTGACGAACAACGGTGTGGAGTACGAGAGCGATACCGCCTGCGCCAGTGGCAGATGGCCCAACGCCCAGAACGCGCACAGCATCGAACCCAGGCCGATCGCACTACGCACGAAATAGCGTGGCAGCTGCTGGGTCTTCAGCGGCGCATGGCCCGGCCGCAGCAGCATCGGCAGCAGTGCCAGCAGGCCGAACGCGTTGCGGAAGAAGGCGACCTCCTGGGTCGGTACGTAACGGGTGGCGTAACGGATCGCCACCGCCATCATGCCGAACGCCAGGGTGCTGCCGAGCATCAGCAGCGCCGCCCGCATCGGGGTGGCGCCGGTGGAAAGGGCGGGGGTGTTCACCACTGTGCGCCGAGCAGGCGGGGCTCCGGCTCGATCGGTACGCCGAACTTCTCCAGCACCGACGCGGAAATGCGCCGCGCCAGCGCAAGCAGCTCGGCCCCGGTGGCGTTGCCATGGTTGACCAGGACCAGCGCATGGCTGGCAGCAACGCCTGCATCGCCCTCACGGAAGCCCTTCCAGCCGCAGGCCTCGATCATCCACGCTGCGGAGACCTTGCGCCGGTCCTCACGATCGGCCGGGAACACCGGCAGGTCCGGGAAATGCTGCAGCAGCACGTCGACCTGCTCCAGGGGCAGGACCGGATTCTTGAAGAAACTGCCGGCATTGCCCAGCACCTCCGGATCGGGCAGCTTGCGGCGGCGGATCGCGATGACTGCGTTGGCCACGTCCACGGCACTGGGCAGCTCCACGCCCTGCGCCTGCAGTTCTTCGCGGATGCCGGCATAGTCCATGCGCAGGTCGTGCAGCAAGGGCAGCTTCAGCTCGATGGCGGTGATCAGGTAGCGGTCTGCCTGCTGCTTGAACACGCTGTCGCGGTAGGCGAAGCCACACTGTTCGTTGTCCAGCCGCACCCAGGCCTGCTCGTGGCAGTCCCAGGCTTCCACTGCCTGGATGAACTCGCCGACCTGTGCGCCATAGGCGCCGATGTTCTGGATCGGCGCTGCACCGGCCGTGCCTGGAATCAGGGCCAGGTTCTCCAGCCCGGACAGGCCTTCCTGCAGCGACCACATCACCAGGCCGTGCCAGGGCACGCCGGCACCGGCGCGGATCACCGCATGATCGGCGCGATGCTCCAGGAAACTGATGTCGCGGTTGCCGAACACCAGCACGGTGCCAGGCACATCGTCGGCGATCAGCACATTGCTGCCGCTGCCCAGCACCAGCAGCGGTCCGCCGGAAACCTCCGGCAGCGCCAGCACGTCCGGCAACAGCGATGCGTCATGCAGCTCCAGCAGCTGCGCGGCATTGGCACGCACGTGGAAGGTGTTCAGCGCCTGCAGCGGCGCGTTCCGGGTCAGTGTCCAGCGCAGCGGTGCGGCGGTGTCGAGTCCATCCATGGGGGCGCTCACAGCGGCGCCACCGCGCCACGGCTGGGCGCTTCGCGGCGGCGGCGGATCGCCTCCACGCATTCCGATACCAGCGCCGGCCCGCGGAAGATCAGGCCGCTGTAGCACTGCACCAGCGAGGCGCCCGCCGCCATCTTGGCCACTGCGTCGGCGCCGGACAGGATGCCGCCGACACCGACCAGCGGCACCGACTCGGGCAGGCGCGAGCGCAGCCGCCGCAGGACCAGGGTGGACTGTTCCAGGACCGGGGCACCGGACAGACCGCCGGCTTCGTTCGCCAGCGGATCGCCGGCCACCTTGCTGTGGTCGATCGTGGTGTTGGTCGCGATCACGCCGTCCACCTGCAGCTCGCCGAGCACGCGCGCAGCAGCGTCGATGTCGCGCTCGCTGAGGTCAGGCGCCACCTTCACCAGCATCGGTACGCGCCGGCCGTGCCGCGCGGCCAGGTCTTCCTGGCGGTCACGCAGCTGGCTGACCAGCTGGCGCAGTGCGGTTTCCTCCTGCAGCTCGCGCAGGCCGGCGGTGTTGGGCGAGGAGATGTTGACGGTGATGTAGTCAGCCAGCGGGTACACCTTGTCGAGGCAGGCCACATAGTCGTCGACGGCCTGCTCGTTGGGGGTGTCCTTGTTCTTGCCGATGTTGATGCCGAGCAGGCCGCGACGGTTGCGCGCGCGCTCGACATTGCGCACCAGTGCATCCACGCCGGCGTTGTTGAAGCCCATGCGGTTGATGATGGCGTTGTGCGCCGGCAGCCGGAACAGCCGCGGCGTCGGGTTGCCCGCCTGTGGCCGCGGCGTGATCGTGCCGATCTCGACGAAGCCGAAACCCAGCGCGAACAGCGCATCGATGTGCTCGCCATTCTTGTCCAGGCCGGCCGCCAGGCCGACCGGATTGGGGAATGTCAGCCCGAACACGGTGCTCGGCAGCGGCGCGATGCGTGCGGCCAGCAGCGGCGTGGTGCCGGTGCGGTAGGCCACGTCCAATGCGGACAGGCCGAGGCCGTGGGCGCGCTCGGCGTCGAGCGAGAACAGGAAGGGGCGGGCAAGCGAATACATGCGTCGGTTCAGTCCAGCGTGCCGAGGAAGGCTCGGGTTCGATATTCAAAGGCGACCTGGCCGTTGACCGCGTGGGCCGCGAACAGATCCTGCAGTGCCGCCAGCATCGGCGCATGGCGCGGATGCCCGGGCTGTGGCGCATAGGAGGACGACAGCAGGCGGCCGCGCAGGGCGTCCAGATCCAGATGCTGCACGTTCGGCAGTTCCACCTGGCCGCGCAACCCGGCACCAAACCATGCCTGCATCGTGGCGTCATCCTGGTAGCGTTCGGCCACGGCGGAATAGTCCGTGCCGTAATCGAGCAGCAACTGCTCATAGCCGACCAGGAACGGGCTGGCATCGAGCAGGCGTGAGTTCCAGTAGATCAGCGCCAGTCCGCCGGGGCGCAGGATGCGCTGCCATTCAACACGGACGGCGTCGGTGTCGAACCAGTGGAAGGCCTGCGCGGCACTGACCAGATCGACGCTGTGCTCTGCCAGGCCGGTGGCCTCGGCACGCCCATCGACGGCCTGGAACAACGGATATGCAGCCAGCCAGCCTTCGGCGGCGGCGCGCATGGCGGCGTTGGGTTCGACCGCGACCACAGGATGGCCGGTGTCGAGGAACAGACGGCTGGAAATGCCGGTACCGGCGCCGATGTCGGCCACCCGTGCATCGTGGTCGACGCCCATCGGTCCATGCAGCCATTCCATCAACGCCGGCGGGTAGTCAGGCCGATAACGGACATAATCGGCGACGCGGCTGCTGAAGCGTTCGGTGCTGTCGGAGGAGGTCATGGCGGTCAGTTCGACAGTGCGGCGAGCCAGGCCAGGCCACCGAAGAAGAGGATGAAGGCCAGGACTGCCGCCAGGGCGGCTGCCACCATCACCCAGCCCAGCACCAGCCCGGTGACGGCCAGGCCATCGCCTTCGAGTTCATGCGGGCGGCGGCGGATCTCGGCGCGGGCCATGTGGCCGGTGACGATGGCGACGATGCTGGCCACGAAGGGCAGGACAGTCCAGGCGGCAATGCCCATGACCAGGCTGACCACGGCCAGGGCGCTTGTCTGTCGGGGTGCCACGCTCATCGGGTCCTCCTTGCAGTACGCACATGATAGTGCCTCCGTCCGGGCAATCCCATGGGCAGTGCCCGGCCCGAGCGGTTCAGCCCATCAGTACCTGGCCACCATCGACGTTCAGCACGTGACCGGTGATCCAGCGCGCCAGCGGCGAGCACAGGAACAGCGCGGCATCGGCAATCTCGCGTGGTTGGCCGAAGCGGCCGAACGGAATTCTTGCCAGGGTGCCGTGATACAGCGCCGGGTCGCGGGTCCTGCGCCGGTCCCACAGACCGTCGGCAAACTCGATGGAGCCGGGGGCGATGGCGTTGACCCGGATCCGGTCCGGCGCCAGTGCCAGCGCCTGCGACGTGGTGTAGTGCGAAAGAGCGGCCTTGGCAGCCGCATAGGGAGCGCCCCCCGGCCGGGGTTGCTGCGCGGCGATCGAGGAGAGATTGAGGATGCAGGCGTCGCTCGATTCGCGCAGCCAGGGCAGGGCGAGCCGCGAGGCCCGCACCGCGGCCATCAGGTCGACCTGCAGGCTTGCGGCCCAGCCGTCTTCATCGTCTGCCATGCCGTAACCGGTGGCATTGTTGACCAGCACGTCGACGCCGCCCAGGGACGCTGCGGCCGCATGCAGCCAGGCGTCGATCTGGCCGGGGTCGGCCAGGTCGGCGGCAAAGGCGTGCAGTGATGCCCCCTGGGCCACTGCGTCGGCCAGCAGGGCGTCGAGCCCCGCCTGACCTCGTGCGCAGACCGAGACATGGGCGCCGGCCGCAGCGAAGGCCAAGGCCATCTCGCGGCCGATGCCTTTGCTGCCGCCGGCAACCAGCACCCGGCGGCCGCTGAAGTCGAGGATTGGAGCCCCCGTCGGGGCCCCACTCTCGGCGACGTCCGGGCCGGGATGCATCACAGGTCGAACTTGATGCCCTGGGCCAGCGGCAGCGAATCGGAGTAGTTGATGGTGTTGGTCTGCCGACGCATGTAGACCTTCCATGCGTCCGAGCCCGACTCGCGGCCACCACCGGTGTCCTTCTCGCCACCGAACGCGCCACCGATCTCCGCACCGGAGGTGCCGATGTTGATGTTGGCGATGCCGCAATCCGAGCCCGCAGCCGACAGGAAGCGTTCGGCGGTCTTCAGATTCTGGGTGAAGATCGACGAGGACAGGCCCTGCGGTACCCCGTTCTGCATGTCGATGGCTTCGTCGATGCTGTCGTAGGGCATCACGTACAGGATCGGCGCGAAGGTCTCGTGCTGGACCACGGCATCACTGTTCTTCAGGCCGCTGACAATGGCCGGCAGCACGAAGTTGCCGGCGCGGTCGATGCGGGTGCCGCCGGTCTCGATGGTGCCGCCGGCGGCCTTGGCCTGGGCAATGGCGTCGAGGAACTGCTGCACGGCACCTTCGCTGTTCAGCGGACCCATCAGGTTGGCGGCATCGGTCGGGTCGCCGATCTTGCCTTCCACCTGCTTGTACGCCTTGACCAGCGTGGCCAGCACGTCGGCGTAGATCGAGCGGTGCACGATCAGGCGGCGGGTGGTGGTGCAGCGCTGGCCGGCCGTACCGACGGCGCCGAACACGATCCCCGGCACAGCCAGCTTCAGGTCGGCGGTCTCGTCGAGGATGATGGCATTGTTGCCACCCAGTTCCAGCAGGCAGCGGCCCAGGCGGCGCGCCACCTTTTCATTGACGGTGCGGCCGACCTGGGTGGAGCCGGTGAAGCTGATCAGCGGCACGCGACGATCATCAACCAGCTTTTCCGACAGTGCGGTGCCGGCATCGTTGACCAGGTAGAAGATGTCCGGGAAGCCGGCTTCGCGCAGCGCGTCGTTGCAGATCTTCATCGAGGCGATGGCGGTCAGCGGCGTCTTGTTGGACGGCTTCCAGATGCACACGTCGCCGCAGATCGCCGCCAGGAATGCATTCCAGCTCCACACCGCGACCGGGAAGTTGAAGGCTGAAATGATGCCGACCAGGCCCAGCGGGTGGTACTGCTCGTACATGCGGTGGCCGGGGCGCTCCGAGTGCATCGTGTAGCCATACAGCATGCGGCTCTGGCCGACGGCGAAGTCGGCGATGTCGATCATCTCCTGCACCTCGCCATCGCCTTCCGGCTTGCTCTTGCCCATCTCCAGGGCAACCAGCGAGCCCAGCGCATCCTTGTGCCTGCGCAGCGCCTCGCCGCACAGGCGCACGGCTTCGCCACGGCGCGGGGCAGGGGTCGTGCGCCACTGCTTGAACGCTTCCTGGGCGCGGGCGATCACCGTCTCGTATTCAGCCTCGGTGGTCGCACGCACCTGTGCGATCGGCTCGCCCGTGGTCGGGTTGACCGGGGTGATCAGCTCACCGCTGGCAGCGCTCGACCACTCCCCGTTGCCCAGGTACGTGCCAGCGTTGATCGCGTCCAGGCCAAGGGACTTGAGCAGCTCGGAAGACATGCAGACTCCTGTGTTTCGTTACGTTGTTTGGCGTCATCGCGGGCGGGTGGGGGGCGATGAACAGAACCGCCGATGGTAGCAGAGGGCGATGAGCGGCCTTGGTGCAGTGCAGGGTGCCAGGCCTGGCGGACGTGACGGGGACGGGGGGCCCGGCGGCGCCAATCGGGTTGATCCTTCGGAGCGTGATGGGATGATTCCGTGCATCAAACGTCAATTTCTGGACGCTGTCGGACGTAGTGCGAATCATTTTGACGCATTTTGAAATATTAAAAAATAGGAATAGTTCTAATGACTTAGGGTGGGTCGGGCGGGTGAATGGGCGCGCGACGGGCTGCCGCTTCCTACCAATTGCCTTTCACATCATTCACAATCACGTTCGACTTATTGACGCAATTCCGTCTGTTCGCACCGGCTTGGGGAGGCCTGGTATGCGACAGCCATCACATTGTAGTGCTGGATCGGAACACAGCTTGGAGAAGTGCAGTGCTACATGGATCGGTAGATGACCTCCCCGCAGAGCGTGCCGATGCCGGCCGCCGCCGGGTCGAAGCCCGGGCGGCCCTGGAACTGGGGCTTCGCCTCGGAGACCTGTTGCTCCTGCCCGGCATGGCTGCACTGGCCCACGTCGTATGCTACGGCACGCCGGCCCCCAACCAGTCCCAGCGCATCGTCTTCGGTGCGGTGATTCTCAGCGCCATCGTCTGCTTCTCCATCGCACCGGTCTACCGCAACTGGCGCCTGCGTGGCCTGCTGGCCGACCTCTGGCTGCTGCTGCTGGCCTGGTCCGGCAGCTTCGCCCTGTTCTCCCTGTATGCCGTGCTGGTGGGGCTGGCCGATGCCGTGCCATCGCGCTGGCTGGTGGGCTGGTACATCGGCGGCCTGGCCTCGATGGCGGGGCTGCGCGTACTCCTGCGTGTCCAGCTGCACCGGTTGCGTTCGCGTGGACTGGATCGCGAGCGGATCCTGCTGGTCGGGCTCCGGGCCCCGGCGCTCAGGCTGCATCGCCTGCTGCGCGGCAAGCCGGAGATGGGCAAGGAGGTGATCGGCTACTTCACCAGCAAGGGCGACATTGCCACCCGGCGTGGCGGCGATGCCCCGCAGCGCCTGGGCGCACTGGATGATGTACCGCGCTACCTGGATGCGCACCGGGGGGAGTTCGA
This sequence comes from Stenotrophomonas sp. TWI169, assembly GCF_039674705.1. Lineage (NCBI taxonomy): Bacteria > Pseudomonadati > Pseudomonadota > Gammaproteobacteria > Lysobacterales > Lysobacteraceae > Stenotrophomonas > Stenotrophomonas sp. TWI169. The sequence continues at coordinate 50,649 of NZ_JBDJOB010000013.1, forward strand.
CCAGGTCTGGGTGTCCCTTCCGCTGGGGGATACCGCGCCCATCCGTGACATGCTCAAACAGATCGAGCGGTTCCCGGTGCCGATCCGCCTGATTCCCGATACCACGGGCCTGGGGGCACTGAACCCGGGCGTGCACCAGGTGGGCGATGTGCCGATGATCGGCGTGCGCCAGGGCCTGGTGGACCACAATTTCCGCCTGTTCAAGCGCATCGAGGACATCCTCGTGGCCGGCGTAGCGGTCATTCTGCTGGCGCCGCTGTTCGTGGTGCTGGCGATCGGTGTGAAGCTCAGTTCACCTGGCCCGATCCTGTTCCGCCAGCGCCGCCACGGCCTGGGCGGCAAGGAGTTCTGGATGCTGAAGTTCCGCTCCATGCGCGTGCATGAGGAAGGGACGGGGCAGATCACGCAGGCGACCCGGGGCGACCCGCGGGTGACCCGGTTCGGTGCCTTCCTGCGGCGCAGCAGCCTGGATGAGCTGCCCCAGTTCTTCAACGTGCTGGGTGGCAGCATGTCGGTGGTGGGCCCGCGTCCGCATGCGATCCAGCACAACAATCACTATGAACGCGTGATCGAACGCTACATGCACCGCCATTACGTCAAGCCGGGCATCACCGGCTGGGCGCAGGTGCACGGGCTGCGGGGCGAGACGCCGGAACTGCGGTCGATGAAGAAGCGCGTGCAGTACGACATCGACTACATCCGTCGCTGGAGCCCGACCCTGGATGTGCGGATCATTGCGTTGACGGCGCTGAAGGTTCTCGGGCAGAAGTCGGCTTATTGACCCTGCAGAACTGCGAACTGCGACGTAATTCCATGAATTGCATGGCTATTTTCTCGCCAGCAGCGGCGCTGTAAGGTAATCTGTGCAGCTGTCAGCGCTCCGCCCGTTTCGCGGCGGGGCCTGCATGGAATGCCACAGGATCCAGGTCAGTGTTCAATAACGTACTTTTTGTTTGCGTCGGCAATATCTGCCGCAGTCCCTCGGCTGAAGTGATGCTTCGACGGGCGGTCCAGGGCAGAGGCATCCAGGTTTCTTCCGCAGGTCTGGGAGCACTCGTCGGGCATGGTATCGACGCCACTGCCCAGGCGCTGCTGGTGGAGCAGGGCATGGATGGGCTGGCTCACCGCGCACGCCAGATCGATGATGCGATCCTTGGGGCGGCCGATCTGGTGCTGGCCATGGAGCGCAAGCACATTCACCGCATCACCGAGATCGCGCCGCAGGCGTCGGGCAAGACCTTCCTGCTGGGCAAGTGGCAGCAGGACCGGGAAATCCCCGATCCTTATCGCCAGCAGCGTCCTGCTTTCGAGCATGTCTACAGATTGATGGCCGAAGGCATCGAAAGTTGGGTGCGGTACCTGTAGGTCTTCACCGGGCGAACGTGCAGCAGGGCGGCCTTTGGCCGCCCTGCTGCGTTCCGGCAGGTCAATCGTCGATCGAGCGGATGTTGTCGTAGAAGAATCGCTCGTCGCGATCGCCGGTGATGTTGTACAGCGAATATTTGCGGCTGAGCATGGCGCCACCGTCGCGGATCAGGGGATTCCAGTTGAACGCGGCTCGTCCGCGTGTCGACCGTGGCAGGAATCCGTCCAGCGGGACGCTTATGTAGATTCCCTTGTCGAAGCTGCCTTCGCCGAAATCGCGTGCGGAAACGTTGGTCTTCGTTGCATAGGCACCCATCGTGACGCCATTGTCGAAGACGCGGGCGACGTCCAGGGTTGCGCCCCTGTCCCCCGCCAGATACTGGCCGACGGACAGCGAGCCGACGATGCGCTCGCGGGCGTCGAAACTGTAGTAGAAGGTGGCGTGCCCGGTCGTGACCTTGTAGTCGCGCAGATCCCAGCGCTGATCGAAGTCGCGTTGCTGCACGCGATTCAGGTTCGCGCTGACGGCCCATCGCTCACCGCCGGGACGATACAGCAGTTCACCGCCTACGCCGGCATACATCCACTCCAGGTAACCCGCGTACGCGATGCCATAGAGATCGCGGCCCAGGCGCCCAGCCACATTGAACTGCAGATTTGGCAACACCACGTCCGAGTCCACCATGTACCTGCGCAGATCGGTGCGCACGCGCGGGAGTCGACTTGGGGCGTTGTACTTGAACTTGTCGTAATTGTTGATCAGGTTGGCGCTGACGGTTCCTGTAAGCCACATGTTGGGGCGTACGAACAGGCTTCCGGAATAATTGGCGGCAATCTGGTAAAGGATGAAACCATCCGGGCCACCGAGATTCTGTCGGTAGCCGATGTTGAAGCCGCCGCCATAGGGGCGTGTCCTGGGTTCATACAACGTCTGGCGAGTGACGTCGTCGGGAGACTGCACCTCGGTGCTGCGACGTAGCACGTCCTCGCTGACCCGACCATCCAGATAGCCCACGAGGGCACCGCGGGCGACGGACGTGTCCACGATGGGCATCCCCAGTCGTGTTGTCCGCAGCGTGAACCACTCGTACTCATCGCCCGTCGCATTGGCCAGGATGCGGCCGGCGCGTCCCAGGCCCTTGGCGTTGTGGAGGTATCGGTTCTGGTAGCCGTCCACGTAGAGCTCATCGCCGCGACGGGAGATGCGCTCGACCCGGAAGCCTGCATTCCGGGTGAGGTCGGCGCTGATGGCAGCCCAGTCCGGGCCGCCTTCTGCTGTCGTGGCGCCGGCGTCGCGCGCTGCGGTCGCCGCAACCGCGGCTGCCTGCGGGTCGCGAGGCACGATCCGTTGCGGCGGGGGATCGAAAGGCTTGGGCGCAGACACGGCATGGCCGGGATTGCCGCGCCAGGTCAGCGAGAACATCGCCGCGTCACCGCGTTCCCACGCGGCGGTGAGTTCCACGTTGCGGTTGGGGACGTAGACCAGCCCCACGTTGATGGGGGTGCGCTGTTCCAGATTGTTCCCGCGCGGCTCACGGCGGTAGTCGTTACCGTCGTACTCGACCTTGACCAGCAGCGAATCCAGCGGCGTCTGATAGGTGATGCCGCCAAAGACGCCGACCGGGCCCTTGAACATGTTGTCCAGACCAAAGCGACCGGCGTCGTTGATGTTGCTGCCCGCGATGGGGCGTCGATTCTTGAATCGATCGTCGATCGCTCCCAGTGGATTGGCGAAATCGCCGCGGTTGCCGATGTAGCCGGTCGCAAGGCCGATGGAGGCGTCGATGGGCCCCAGATTCTTGCTGGCAACCAGATATTCGCTGGAGAAGAAGCCGGTACCACCGAGGTCGCGTACACCGAAGGCAAGCTCCGGCAGCCATCGTGATTCCTGCCAGAGCCGCAGCTTGAAGTCGATCGATTTGTCCTTGTAGTTCTGGTCTCCCGCGATGTTCGGACCATAGCGGATGTTGGACACGTTGATGTAGCGGAACGTGCTCTCAAGCCAGGGGAACGGTTGCAGCGTGAGGTTGTAGCGGCTGTACGGGGAATTGTGCGAGGCCGTGAAGCTGAGGTCGCCGTCGGGCGCCATGCGTGCCGTCGGTGTCTGCAGGAGGCCGATGCCGCCCCATTCGTTGGCGGTCGGCGGAGGGGCTTCCTGGGCCTGCAACGCGGCACTCAGTGACAAGGCGAGCGCGGTCAGCGCAAAGCGGGCTGGGCGCGGCACGCGTGCACGCTGGGGAATGTCGGTCATTACGGGCTGACAGGCTGGGTGGCGATGAAGGTGGCAACGTCGTTGTTGAATGCCGGGTCGATGGATTTCAGCACCGATTCGCGCAACGGAACATAGATCGAACCGCCAGGGGCGACCGCCTGGGGATCCGCGCGGTTCCAGAGTGCAATGCCCTGTTGCTGAACCCGGCCATCGGGTTGCACGATATAGAGCGAGTCGGGATCGGCGGCCGCGCTGGGTGGGCAGTCACGCAGATAGTCCCGTGCATCGCGCTGCGGGGAATGGTGGACAGTGCAACTGGTTCGGACCGCGCCGAGGACCGTGATGTGATCAGGTCGGACGGGAATGCGGAGGACATCGCCGGCCATGAGCACCGGATTGCTCTGCGGCTGCACCTGCATCAGGCGTGGCGAAATCACCGTCGGTACACGTCCGGTCGCGGCGTGCGCCTGCACCCATTGCTGGAGGGTCGCCGCGGTTTCGACAATGGCCGGATCTGCGTTGAGCTGAAGCTGCGTCAGGCCGTGCAGGATTCCGGCACGCAGTCGGACCTGTTCAACGAGCGCCTGGCGGCGAAGATAGCTGCTGCCGAGCAGATAGGCGCCGGCCGCAGGCTGGGCCTGGACAACCACATCGGCCAGTCGCCGCTCCGGCTGGATGGCCTGGTCACCGGGATGGGCGACCGCACCCTCGACGCGCACGACCGACGGCGCCTGCGCCCAGCACAGTGACGGTAGCGCCGACAGCATCAGGCAGAGAATTCGAGTGTTCATGCCTGTCATCCCTTCGGGGCACGGTAGGGCTTGAGCTGGGTGAGTTCCACGACGTACCCGGGGGCAAGATGCTGCCGGCTCTTCCAGATGAATCCGGTCGCCGGGTCCGCCCAGTAGATGTTCTGCGTGTCCATTCCGCCGCCCTGGAGATGCTCGACGAATCGCTGCAGGGTGCGGGTGCGGCCGAGAATCCTGACCTCCTCGGTGGCGCCGGGTGTCAGCGTGCCGGTGACGACAACGCCGAGCTGATACGACGACATCCAGTCGTATTGGCGTTGCACCTGTGCCGGTCCGCTTAACGACGTCAGGCGGTCGAAGGGGGACGCGCCGATGATCCGCGTCTGCAACTGACGTCCCAGCCCGCTTGAGCCCAGCAGCACGCCGTTGCCGTCCAGCTCGATCACGGCATGCGTGCCGGCGTACCACTGCTGCCGGCCACCATCAACGTAGCCAAGAACGGCCACCGCGGTCAGGTCCCGTGTCTCGACCAGCACCTGCGGGAAGCGATTTGCCGCCACGGTAGCGGGGCTGACCTCAACGGGCTTGTGCAGCAACAGCCGGAAGCTGTCCGCCGTTGCCCGGCTGCCGGTGGTGCAACCGGCAAGCACGAGCGCCACGGCGATCAACGCCATGCGCAATAGACGGCCTGAAGTGCGTCGGAATGAACGCACCGAGGCTGCTCCCGTGCGCGCCATGTCAGTTGTCCCTGACTTCGGTTCCGGTGCGCGCGGCCGTGTAGAGGATATTGGTGAAGGGCAGCAGCTGGTTGACGAAGCGGTTCCAGCGGCTCACACCTGCGGCGCCGACAAACACCACGTCCCCGGGCTGCAGCTTGAACTGGCTGCCAACGGCAAATGCTGTTGGTGAGCGTGCTTCCAGCTGATAGATCACCGAAGGCTCCTGCTGCAGATCGGTGCTGCCGCGGATGACGTACACCGCATTGCCATTGGCCGTCTGCTGCAGCAGCCCGCGTGCACGACCGAGCGCCTGGTTCAATGTGACGTCGCCAGTCCGGAAGCTGTACGCGCCTGGCAGGTTGACCTCGCCAACGACGAAGACCTCCTTGCGATCCAGATAGGGGATATAAATTGAATCGCCATCCTTCAGGAACAGCTGGCGCCCACCATGTTCCTTGGCCAGACTTTCAAGGTTGATGGTGTAGCTCACTCCGTCGCGGCTGAACTGGATGCCCGAGAGATCCGCCTGGGCTGCGTTCAGTCCGGCCTGGCTGATGGCATCGGTCAGGGTAAGCGGCGAGGTACCGAGTGGGACGGGCGAGGACCGCTCGGCCGCGCCGGTGACCCACACCCGCTGGCTGCCGTAGTTGAGGACCGACACATCCACCTGCGGCGATTCCACGTACTGCGCGAGGCGCCGGCTGATTTCCTCACGGATCTCAGACGGGGTCTTGCCCGCCGCCTTGACCTTCCCGATGTAGGGGTAGAACAGCGTGCCATCGCTCTGCACCAGACGACCGGCGAGCGCGCCCTGTTGTTGGGAGCCGGCGGGTACGGTGAGTTCAGGGTGATCCCAGACCGTCACGTAGAGGATGTCACCGATGCCGACCTGGTAAGGGGAAGGCTGGTAATCGAAAAGCTCGGCAGGAAGCGTCTGTTCGTTGCGAGCTGCATGCTCCTGGGCGATCAGCTTGGAGGTGATGGTGACGATTTCCAGTCGGCCATCGTCGCTGCTCTGCGAAGTGACATCACTTCGGCGCAGGTGCTGACCTGGCGCGAATGCGCAGCCGGAAACGGCCAGCACAGTGAGTGCAGTGGCGAGAATACGGAGAGGCTTCATGTTCATGTGGTGGGTTTCCGACAGGCATAAAAAACCCCCGCCGTGCATTGCCCGGCGAGGGCTTGCTCGAACAGCAGGGCGAATCAGCCGCCGGTGCCGCCGGTCCCGCCAGTGCCACCCGTACCGCCGGTGCCTGGGCCGCCCGGACCCGGACCACCGGGTTCGCCGCCACCATTGTCGTCGCTGCCGCTGCTGCTGTCGCCACCGATGCTGTAAGCCACAGCTGCGGCTGCAATGCCGACTACAGTGGTGCCGAAAATGGCAGCGTTCGAATAGCCAGCGGCTTCAGCGCCGGCGGTCACTTCGGCAGCCGGAGTCTCGGCGTCAGTGGTTGCCTGCGCGTCCTGCGCGAAGGCCATCATCGGGGAGGCGGAGAATGCCGCCAGGGCCAGAACGGCGATCGTCTTCTTGAACATGGGAGAGGCACCTACTCCGTTAGGGAAAATTTCACCCCAATCTTGCGGCGGAAGGCCCGCAGTGTCAAGCGCCGGGTTCAGTTCCCGAGGTCATGCCGCTCATGCGTGCTGCTTCGCCCCGACAGCAGCTTGGCGGCGTCCCTGATGAGATCGTGTGTCCGAAGATCCGAAATGGCCGCCGGAACCACCAGCCCCGTCACGCAGGCCAGCAACAGCACCCGGACTTTCGGCCGCGAGTGGGCGACCGATGTCCCCAGCACCGCGCAGCTTGCAGCCAGGCCCAGAGCCAGGCCGGAGATGACCTCCGATGTCGAGTGTGCCTGAACAGGCAGTCGTGAATACGCGATTGCACCGGCCAGCAGAGAGCCTGCAGCGAACCAGCGGAGGTCCCTGCGTTCGCCAGTGCTCACCGTCAGCCATAGAGCCACCGGGTACACCACGCTGGACATGGCGGCGTGCCCGGAAATGCCGGTGAAGTCCAGACGCTGAATGCCCAGCCCCCAGCCCATGAACGCCAGCTTGGAGGCCAAGGTCAGTCCGGCGGTCACGGCGATGGCGACGGCCCAGCGTCGCCTCAAGGACGATTCGCTTCGCGGCAATGCCAGCAGCAGCACCATGGCCATGGGCAGCAGCCAGCGGCTGTCGCCCAAATTGGAGAGGAAAAGCCAGAACTCGGACATCCGGTGGGACTGATGTGGGGGCGGCCAGCATACCTGCCGCCGATGGCGCGGCGATCGTCGGTGGCTTGGTCCATTCAGCTGGACGCGGTATGCTTTACCGCTTGCGCAAGGCCCCGTAGCTCAGCTGGATAGAGCGTCCCCCTCCTAAGGGGAAGGTCGCCCGTTCGAATCGGGCCGGGGTCACCATCGGTCAATTGCCCGCAGATGATCAGGCGGGTACCGCTTCTGCTTGCGGCGTGCTGTCTTCGCTGCGGCGTGCTTGCCACCCGCCACAGTGCGTTGGAAAAGGGCGTGCGGCGGCCTGGTCTGCCTTCCGCCAGGCTCACCTAGGGGCGATCCAGGTCCTCTGGCAACAGGCCAGCGAGTGCGAGTATTCGATCGTGCCTGATCTGCTGCACCCAGTGGCCCCAGGCATCCGCCGCCGTCAAGACATCGATCGAGCCGCAGGCGGGACACCTCAGTTGCACACCCCCGTGCACATCGGTGAGCCCGCACCCATGCGACATCCGTGATTCGTCCCCACATGACTTGCACTTGGCCTGCACGGAATCCAGCCGTTCGATGGTGGCATCCAGGCGCAGCAAAGGGCGGATCCGCAGGATCCGGAATGCAACAGGAGTGGTCATGTGTCTTGCCGGTCAGGGGCTGGACACGGAGGCGAGGAATTTCGCGCCGAAGAGAAGCCGAATGCAGTGACCATACAGCATGAACTGTTAAGACTCTCGTTCTTTACAGCCCTTATTTCGTTCTGGTGAGGGCCGAGGGTTCGCGAGAGGGGCGGGGAGCCTGAACATCCAGTCAGGTAAGCAAGCCGTTTTCACACAAGGCTAACTGCTCAGCGCCCAGTTTCACTGCAGCGTGACGGGTCGGCAGGGGGACTCGTGGCAGGCCTTGAGCCTGCCGTGCGCAGCGCTTCCCCCATGACCAGCAGGATCCGAATGAATCGCAATGCCGTGACGTCCGTTGGCGTCGGACCGGGCGCCGTCCCCCTGTGCTGCCGGGTGGGCCATGCCGTCTTCCCTGGACGCGCACGCCGCCCCGCCTTCCCGATCATCCCCCCGGCGGCCGGGTGATGGGGCGTTTCCAGTACGCGTTCCGCAAGGCGCGGGGCTGGCAGGCCTCCCTGGTCGCCGCCGCGTGGGCAGCGCTGCGCTATACCGTCAGCGGGGATACCGGCTACTTCCGTTCCCACGGCGGCTGGCGAAGATCACGGATCAGCCGGAAACCGGGCGAGGCCGACTCTCTGGATGACTGAGTCCGCGGGTGATTCTTGCCGGAAACGCATAGCAGTCTGCGGGCTGCATGGGTTTGCCGGGCCTACAGTGGCCCCCAATGCCGGGAGGGGTACCCGGCCACCTGCACGCCTTCGGTCCAGACGGGAGTCGCCATGCACCTGCTGATCGCCCTTGGCAAAGTGGCCGCGGTGTTCGCCTGCGTGCTCGGAATTCTTGAAATCTGCAGCCGGGTTCACCGTCGGCGCAGGGGCCGCAGCAGGCGTGCGGACAGGGAAAAACTCCCCTGACGCACTTGGCGAGGCTCAGTCCTGCCTGAGCAGCTCCACCAGTTGCCGCAGCCGATAGGGTTTGGGCAGGAACTCGACCTGTTCGGGCAGGGGAGGCAGCTGCGAACGCGCATAGCCGGAGGAGAGGATCATGCGGGCGTGCGGCTGGTCGCGCGCGACGTGTTCGCTCAGTTCAATGCCGGACATGCCATTGGGCATGCTGACGTCGCTGAACACCACGTCGAAGCGGGTATCGCCGCGCAGCAGGGCCACTGCTTCATGACCGTCGGCCGTGGTCGCCACGTCGATGCCGAAATCGCGCAGGGCCAGCCCTATCATTTCGCGCAGGTCGGTCTGGTCCTCCACCATCAGCACGCGGATCGGATCATCGGTCATGGGGCGGGTTCCTCTAGTGCGGGTAACAGCAGGCTGACTGTGGTGCCGACGCCTGGCGTGGTGGAGACATCGACGAAGCCGCCGCTCTGGGTGGTGAATCCGAACACCTGGCTCAGGCCCAGTCCGCTGCCTTTGCCGATGTCCTTGGTGGTGAAGAAAGGCTCTGTCGCGCGTTCCGCCACATCGACGGGCATGCCACGCCCCTGGTCACGCACGCTCACCGTCACGTATCGGCGCTGCTGGCCAGCCTCTCCATCCGGATCAAGGCGATGCTCCAGTGCGGTGGCGATCAGCACGTGGCCGCCATCGGCCGTGGCTTCGACAGCGTTCGCGACCAGGTTCGCCAGGGCGGTCTGCAGCTGCAGCGCGTCGGTGCAGACCGGCGGCAGATCGTGAGCCAGTTCCGTGCCCAGCAGTGTACCCGAGGCATGCGCGCGCCGCAGGCCCGGCAAGGACTCGACGATCAGTTCGTTGACGTCCACCGGTTCACGGATCAGGGTCTGCCCGGTGCTGAACGCAAGCAACTGGCGGGTCAACAATGCGCCGCGGTCGGTCGCCGTCTGTGCAGTGGAAAGCAGTTCGTGGGCCCGCGGATCACTGCCCACGCGCAGCGCCAGCAGATCCAGTGCGTTGCCGATGGTGGTCAACAGATTGTTGAATTCATGCGAGAGCCCACGACTCAGCCGGCCGACCGTCTCGAACTGCTGGGTCTGCCGGAGTGCACGCTGTGCGTCACGCAGCAGGCGCTGCGCCTGCCATTGTTCGGTGATGTCGCGGGTAATCTTGACGTAGCCGAGCAGTTCGCCGTTCTCCAGCACCGGCTCGATCACGATGCTGGCGCGGAACGAGGCGCCGTCGCGACGGACGCGCCAGCCTTCGGCGGAGCAATGACCCTGCTGCGCGGCCAGCCGGAGCAGCCGCTGCGGCTCGCCGGCGTCGCGGTCTGCTGGCAGGTAGAAGCGTCCGAAGTGGGTCCCGATGACTTCCTCGGCTGCATACCCCTTGATGCGTTCGGCCCCGGGGTTCCAGCTGCAGACGATGCCCTCGGGATCGAGCAGATACAGCGCATGGTCCCGCACGCTGTCTATCAGCAGGCGCAGCTGTTGGGAAGTGTCCGTCAGAGCGGACCTCGTAGAAGCGGGTGCGTCCACGTGGAAATGAGCATTACCCCTGTGAGGGCCGGAAAGCTAGGCACTGCAGTGTGAAGGATGTGTGCAGGGATGACCCGTGCCATTGGTCGTATGCGGCTGAATACGACACGGGGTACCATCACGCACTTCTTTGCCTTCTGGAATCGCCCCGTATGCGTCCCGGTGCAACCTCGCGCGACCGCTGGATATGGATGACTGCTGCCGCATTGCTGGCCGCAACCATCGCACTGGAACTTGTCGTGCCTCTGGGGTATGCGGTGTGGCTGGCCTACTTCCTGGCCGTTGGCGTGACGGTGTTCCAGCGGAGTGCACGCGCACCGTTCGTGGTCGCGGTGCTGGCCTGCGCGCTGCTGATGGTGGGCTATCACATCGCCCCGGCAAGCACGAATTCGGCATTCTCGCTGGTGAATCGCACCATCGGCGGTGCGGCCTTCCTGATGATCGCGCTGATCGTGTCCCGCGCCATCCAGGCGCGCCGGCAGGCCATGCGCGCCCTGTGGCTGCAGGAGGCGGAGAACGCCGTGGCCATGAGCCTGCGGGGAGACCTGGGGCCGGAGCAGATCGCCGAGGCGGCGGCGACCAGCCTGGCCTCGCAGCTGCAGGCCGATGTCGGCGCCGTGTACCGGCTTGAGGGCGGCCGTCTGCAACTGACGGGCGGACTGGCGTTGCCGGCCGGCATGCCGACGTCGCTGGCGCTGCAGGAGGGGCTGGCCGGACAGGTCGCGCGCGACCTGCGCACCCGCCACCTGCAGGGCGATGAGGCCTCGGTACTTGAACTCCAGAGCAGCCTGGGGCGGGTTCCGGTGCGTGAGCGGATCCTTGCACCGATCAGCAGTGACGGTGCCGTGGTCGGCATCGTCGAGCTGGGTCGATCCAGCGTCGGCGAACAGCGTGATCTGGACCGCGAACTGCTGGACCGCTGTGGCGACACCATCGGCATGGCCCTGCGGGCGTCGCTGCTGCGCGCGCAGCTGGTCGTGCTGCTGGAGGAGTCGCAGCGCCAGGGAGAGGAGCTGCAGGCCCAGCAGGAGGAACTGCGCGTGGCCAACGAGGAGCTGGAAGAGCAGAGCCGCAGCCTGCTGCAGTCGCAGACCCATCTGGAACAGCAGCAGGCCGAACTGGAGCAGAGCAACGTACAGCTTGAGGAGCGCACGCACGAGCTGGAGGCGCAGAAGCAGGCCCTGCTGGTTGCGCAGAGCCAGCTGGTGCGCAACAGCAACGAGCTGGCGGCGACGTCGCGCTACAAGTCCGAGTTCCTGGCCAACATGTCGCACGAGCTGCGTACGCCGCTGAACAGCTCGTTGATCCTGGCCAAGCTGCTGGCCGACAACAAGGATGGTACGCTCACCGAAGAGCAGGTGAAGTACGCACGGGCAATCCTGTCGTCGAACAACGATCTGCTGGCGCTGATCAATGACATTCTCGACCTGTCGCGCATCGAAGCCGGGCATGTCGAACTGAGCGATGAAGTGGTCGCGGTCGACAGCGCGCTGCAGCGGCTGCGCGAGACCTTCGATCCGATCGCGCGGCAGAAGGGGCTTGCCCTGGAGATCAGCGCCGATGCGCTGGCGCCGGGTCAGCTGGTGGTGGACAGCCAGCGCCTGCAGCAGATTCTGAAGAACCTTCTGGCCAATGCACTGAAGTTCACCGAGCACGGCAAGGTCAGCCTGCACGTGCGTCCCGGCGGCAGTGGCCGCATCCGCTTCGAGGTCTGTGATACGGGCATCGGCATCGCGCGCGAGCAGTTGCAGGTGATCTTCGAGGCTTTCCGCCAGGCTGATGGCAGTACCCGCCGGCGCTATGGCGGCACCGGGTTGGGCCTGTCGATCTCGCGCGACCTGGCTGCCCGCATGGGCGGTGAAATCCAGGTGGACAGCGAACCGGGGCGTGGCAGCTGCTTCGTGCTGGAGCTTCCGCTGCAGGGCGCCCCCGTGTCCGCGCCGGAGCCGGGAGCGGAGCCCGCGCGCGTGGCCACTCCGGCAGCGCGTCCGGTGGTTGCACAGATGGCGCCGACTGCGCCTGCGCCCCCGCCCGCAGCTGCCACACACGTTCCAGATGATCGTGGCCGGCGGCAGCGCATGGGACGCCTGATCCTGGCGGTGGAGGACGACGTGGCATTCGCCGAAGCGCTGGTGGTGCTGGCGCATGAACTGGACTTCGACTGCGTGGTTGCCGGCACGGCAGAGGAAGCGCTGGCGCTGGCTGCCGAACTACGGCCGAACGGCATCCTGCTCGACATCGGCCTGCCCGACGTGTCAGGTCTGAGCGTGCTGGAGCGTCTGAAGCGCAACCCGGACACGCGGCACATCCCCGTGCACGTGGTCTCGGCGATGGACCGCAGCCAGGTGGCCCGTGAGCTGGGCGCGATCGGCTATGCGATCAAGCCGACCACGCGCGAGCGGCTGGCGGCGGCCATCGAGCAGCTCGAGCAGACCAGCCAACGCGATGTCAGGCGCCTGCTGATCGTCGAGGATGACAGCGAGCTGAGGCGCAACCTGGAGCTGCTGCTGGGGCGTGATCAACTGCAGATCGTCGCCGTCGGCACACTGGCCGCAGCGCTGGAGCAGCTCAGCAGTGTCACGTTCGACTGCATGGTGATGGATCTTTCCCTGCCGGACGGCAGCGGTTACGACCTGCTTGAACACATGGCCGGCAATGATGACGTCGGCTTCCCGCCGGTGATCGTCTACACCGGCCGTGCGCTCAGCCGCGAGGAAGAACAACGGCTGCGTCGTTATTCCAAGAGCATCATCATCAAGGGTGCGCGCTCTCCCGAGCGCCTGCTGGACGAGGTCACCCTGTTCCTGCACAGCGTGGAGGCGAGCCTGCCGACCGATCAGCAGCGCCTGCTGCGCGAGGCGCGCCGGCGCGACACCATCCTTGATGGGCGCACCGTACTGCTGGCCGAGGATGATGTGCGCAACATCTTCGCGCTGTCGAGCGTGCTCGAGCCGCTGGGTGTCAACCTCGAGATCGCGCGCAACGGCCAGGAGGCGGTCGATCGGCTGGCGCAGCGCGAGGTGGACCTGGTGCTGATGGACATCATGATGCCGGAGAAGGATGGTCTGACGGCGATGCGCGAGATCCGGGCGCAGCGCCACCTGCAGGATCTCCCGATCATCGCGTTGACCGCAAAGGCCATGCCCGATGACCGCGAGCGTTGCCTGCAGGCCGGCGCCAACGACTACATCGCCAAGCCGATCGATGTCGACAAGCTGGTTTCGTTGTGCCGGGTGTGGTGCTCGCGTCAATGAACGAGCAGGCCTTGTTCGACCTGGAGCTGAAGGTGCTGCTGGAGGCGATCTATCAGCGCTACCACTACGACTTCCGCAGCTACGCGGTGTCGTCGCTGCGGCGGCGCATGCGCCAGGCCATGCAGCGCTACGAGTGCGAGAAGCTGTCGGACCTGCAGCATCGCCTGCTCCACGAGCCGGAGCTGTTCACGCAGGCGATGCAGTTCTTCACCGTGCAGGTTTCGGAGATGTTCCGGGACCCGGCGTATTTCCGCACCCTGCGCGAGCAGGTGGTGCCGGTACTGCGCACCTATCCTTCGGTGAAGCTGTGGGTGGCGGGCTGCAGCACGGGCGAGGAGGTGTGGTCGTTGGCGGTGCTGCTGCACGAAGAAGGGCTGCTGGAGCGCAGCATCGTCTATGCGACCGATATCAATCCCGGGGCCCTGGTGACCGCCGAGGCCGGCGCATACCCGATCGATCGCCTGGCGCAGTTCAGCCGCAATTATCTGGCGGCGGGGGGCAGGGCGTCGTTGTCGGACTACTATTCGACGGCGTATGACGGGGCCGTGTTCGACCGTCACCTGCGACGCAACATCATGTTCGCCGATCACAGCCTGGCGACGGACACGGTGTTCTCCGAGGTGCACCTGGTGTCGTGCCGGAATGTGCTGATCTATTTCAACCGGGACCTGCAGGACCGGGCCGTGGGGTTGTTCCGGGAAGCGCTCGTGCATCGTGGCTTCCTCGGCCTGGGCAGCAAGGAGTCGCTGCAGTTCGGTTGCCATCACGACGCGTTCGACGTGTGTTCGCGCGAACATCGGCTGTACCGGAAGGTCGCCTGATGAATGACGCCGGTCTGCCGGAGGTGATAGTGGTCGGTGCATCCGCTGGCGGGGTCGCTGCCCTGCAGGCCATCGTGCAGGCGCTGCCGGCGGGCCTGTCGGTGCCGGTGCTGGTGGTTCTGCATGTGCCCCGTGACCGCAACAGCCGCATCGTCGAGGTGCTGGCGCCGCATTGCGCGGTGCCGGTGCGCGAGGCGGAGGACAAGCAGCCGATAGAGCGCGGTACGGTGACGTTTGCGCCGCCGGACTATCACCTGCTGGTGGAAGACCGATCCTCGGTTGCCCTGTCGATCGATCCCCCTGTGCTGTATTCGCGTCCGGCCATCGACCCCCTGTTTGAATCGGCCGCGGCGGTGTTTGGTCCGCGCGTGCTGGCACTGCTGCTGACCGGCGCCAGCAGTGACGGCTCCGAAGGCGTGGCGGCAGTGCGCGAGGCGGGAGGTCGCGCTTGGCTGCAATGCCCCGAAGAGGCCGAAGCTTCGATGATGCCGGCCTCGGCCCTGCAGCATGCCGGCGCCGATGCGGTGCTGCCCCTTGAACTGATGTGTCGCCGCTTGAAGGAGTTGTTTTCATGAACCTGTTGCCACCGGACCCTGCGCAGGCCCAGGCCCCGGTCAACCTGTTGATCGTCGATGACGTTGCACAGAACCTGGTGGCGATGCAGGCACTGCTGCAGCGCGAGGGCGTCAACCTGCTGCTGGCCAGCTCCGGCGCCCAGGCGCTCGAACTGCTGCTCGAGCACGAGGTGGCGCTGGCGCTGCTGGATGTGCACATGCCCGAGATCGACGGCTTCACGCTGGCGGAACTGATGCGGGGCTCGCTGCGCAGCCGTGACGTGCCGATCATCTTCCTCACCGCGTCGCCGGATGATCCGGTGCGCGCGTTCAAGGGATACGAGACCGGCGCGGTGGATTTCCTGCACAAGCCGGTGGCGCCGCAGGTGATCCTCGGAAAGGTCAATGTGTTCATCGAGCTGTACCAGCAGCGGCAGCTGCTGAAGGTGCGCAACGAAGCCCTGGAGCGCGCGCTGAAGTTGAACGAGACCATGGCCGCGGTGCTTACCCACGACCTGCGGACGCCGCTGTCAGCCATCCTGCTCTGCGCGGACAAGCTCAGCCTGGAACTGCCTGCGGGCAATTCCGCTGCACAGCAGACATTGCAGCACCTGGAAGCAAGCACGCTGCGCATGGCACGGATGGTCGAGCAGCTGCTGGACTTCTCGCGCATCCGCAGCGGCGGCCTGCGATTGCAGACCACGACCTGCGACCTCGACGCCCTGGCCCGCGCGGTCATTGCGGAGGCGGGCAGTGCCCACGGACTCGAGCGGATCCGCTTCCAGGCGCAGGGCGATACCGTCCTGCAGGGCGACATGGACCGGTTGGGGCAGGTCGCATCGAACCTGATCGGCAACGCACTGACGCATGCCGGCGAAGCACATGTCCAACTGGACGGGCGTGACCCGCAGCGGGTGGTGTTGCGGGTCAGCAATGCCGGCCACATCGACGCGGCGCTGCTGCCGCGGCTGTTCGAGCCCTTCAAGGCCAGCTTCCACCAGAGCAAGGGCCTCGGCCTGGGGCTGTACATCGTCGATCAGTTCGTGCGCGCTCACGGCGGTCGATTGACCGCGCGCAACGACGCGGGGCAGGTTGTGCTGGAGGCGGCACTGCCACGGCGGTGCGGTGGACCGGACATGGCCTGAACCTGAATTCTTCAGCAAGCGGGGCGCAGCCTTATGACGGGCTCATCCGCAACTGCTACCGTGGCTGCACATCTTGCCAGGGAAGCGCTATGCCATTGCGAGCCATCGCCTACGTCAGCCAGGCGCTGCCGGATCTTTCCGCAGATCGCCTGAAGGCGCTGGTGGACGACGCCGCCCGTTTCAACAAGCTGGCTGGCGTGACCGGGGTGCTGCTGCATGATGGCGGGCGCTTCCTGCAGTACATCGAAGGGCCGCCGGATGGCATTGATTCGGTTTATGAGCGCATCCTGCAGGCCGGCAGCCATGTCGACATCGTCGAGCTGGCGCGCAGCAGGCTTGGCCAGCGCCAGTTTCCCTATTGGGCGATGCGTGTCCTGCAGGTGGAGGCGTCCATGCTGCATGGACTCACGGTGGGCGACTGGGCCGGATTCAGCCGTGCGCTGCAGGGCGACCGCGCGGCGCCGACGGCGGTGGACCTGCTCGCCGACATCGTGCAGCCGGCGCTCCACGCCGGCTGAGTCGCGGCAGGGGCGCCGGGCTTCACCGCTGTCTCACCCTGCATGCGCTGAGATTGGACCTCCAGGGCATGGACGGGGGCAACATGGTACGGATGATGAAGCACACAGGGGCCGCGCTGCTGGTGGCGGCCCTGGCAGGCGCTGCAATGCCTGCCTTGGCCTGCACACGTGCGGTCTATCTGGGTGACAACGGCGATGTGATCACGGCGCGGTCGATGGACTGGAAGGTCGATGTGGCGACCAACCTGTACGTGTTGCCGCGCGGAATTGCACGGACCGGCGAGGCCGGGCCGAAGTCGTTGGCATGGACTGCACGGTACGGCAGCGTGGTGGCCACCGGCTACGACGTGTCGACCACCGATGGCATGAACGAGAAGGGGCTGGTCGCCAATCTGCTATGGCTGGTGGAATCGGAGTATCCGCAGCAGCGCGGCAGCAAGCCCGGCCTAGCCATTTCATTGTGGGCGCAGTACGTGCTGGATAATTTTGCGACAGTTGCAGAGGCCGTGGCGGCGCTGCAGCGCGAGCCGTACTCCATCGTCACCGACAAGGTGCCCGGCGAGGACCGGCAGGCGACCCTGCATCTCTCTCTGTCCGATGCCAGCGGCGACAGCGCGATCGTGGAGTACATCGGTGGCCGTCAGGTCATCCATCATGATCGCCGCTATCAGGTGATGACGAATTCGCCCATCTTCGAGCATCAGCTTGCGCTCAACAGCTACTGGCAGCAGATCGGCGGCACGGTGATGCTGCCGGGCACCAACCGATCGGCCGACCGTTTTGCACGCGCGTCGTTCTACATCAATGCGATTCCCAAGGCGGAAGACCCCGTGGTGGCACTGGCCAGTGTGTTCAGTGTGATCCGCAATGTCTCGGTGCCGTACGGAATCACCACGCCGGGCGAGCCCAATATCTCGTCCACGCGTTGGCGCACCGTGGCCGACCACAAGCGACGCCTGTACTTCTTCGAGTCCGCGATGACGCCGAATACGTTCTGGGTGGACCTCAACAGGATCGACTTCGGTGGCAAGGTGCTCAAGCTGGACCTGGGCAAGGACCAGCGCAACACCTTCTCCGGCGATGCGCTGGAGCATTTCGTTCCCAGCGCACCGTTCACCTTCCTCGGTGTCGGGAGCTAGTTCGACGCCTGGGTCGCGGCCGGGTAGACCGCCTGGATCTGGCAGCTGCCGCGGGTGTACAGCGGCAGCGGCCCCAGGCCGCGCTCGTCGCCGGGCTCGAACTCGGCACTGAGGATGCGATCGCCGGGATTGCCGCAGATCAGGCCGTTCTGCAGCCCGGACTGGAAGCTGACCTGAGGCGCGCGGTCCAGCTGGCGGCAACTGCCGCCCAGTTCGACGCGGTAGTAGCGGTGGCCGCCATTGCGGCGTGGATTGGTCTCCACCAGCAGCCCCTGCTGATCGGAGGACCAGGCACGGACGTTGCGGGTTGCGAAACAGTAGGAGGGCGATCCGCCGAAGCTGCGGCGCTGCTCGCGCCGCTCGCTGATGGTCACCGCAGGCAGGGTCGCGGTGCTCAGGCGGTCACTGTCACGGGCGACAGTGGCGTAGTCGCGGTTCTGCACTGGACTGACCGCGCTGACCGCGCAGCTGTGCCCGTCCACGACAACGCGTTCGCTGGGGCGGCCGCAGGCCCAGCCTGCCGGCGCTTCCAGCTTCAGGGAGGTGGCCGCACGCACGTTCGGGCAGTCTTCGCTGAAGTCGATCCGGTAGGCCTGGCCGGACGCGGCGCGGACGGCGATCGAGCGCGGCGAGGCCTGCTCCACCTCCTGCACGCCCACGGCGTCGAGGCAGTGCGGTGCCGGCGCCCGGCGTTCCTGCCCGCTGGCGGTGACGGAAAGGGACAGGCCGATGCTCGCGGCCAGAGCCAGGGAAACCTGTCGATATGCCATGACCTGCACTCCTTGCTGGATAGACGGCCCGACTATAGCAGTCAATTGCACCGCCGGTGTCAGGCGCGCAGACTTGCCGAATGGGCGCCATTTTCCACCTCCGGCACTATGGCCAGGCCACCGGCCTGGATCGCCACGACTACGCGCAATGGGTGCTGCCACTGCAGGGCGAGCTGCAGTTCGAGCTGGAAGGGCGGGGCAGCCGGCTGGACCTTCTGCAGGGCGCATTCGTGGCCGCCGGCGAGGCGCATGACCAGATGGCGGAGGGTCCGAACGGTTTCGTGATCGTTGATTGCGGTCCGGATGTTCTGGACGACGACACGCAGGAGCACCTGTGCAGGCAGCGGTGGCTGCATCTGCCGCTGGCCCTGCGCCAGGGGCTGGCCGAGGTGCGGCAGGGGCAGCCGCTGCCGTTGCTGCTGCCTGCCTTGCTGAGGGTGTTTGCACCGGCAGGCAGTGGCGCGCGCATGCAGGGGCTGTGCACGGCGGTACAGGCCGACCCGGGGCAGCCCTGGCCGGTCGCGCGCATGGCGGCATTCGTCGGCGTCAGCGAAAGCCGGCTGCATGCGTTGTTCCAGCGCGAATTCGGCTTGAGTCCGCAGGCCTGGGTCAGTGCCTGCCGCCTGCGCTGGGCCAAGCACCAGCTGCGGACCAGTGCGCTGCCGATCAGCGAGATTGCGCTGGCCGCGGGGTATTCCGAACAGAGCGCATTGACCCGAGCGCTGCGCCGGGAGAGCGGCGTAACCCCTGCGGCCTGGCGGCGGGGCAGCCTCTGATCCATGGCGCTGCGGGAACGCCGCCGAGTGCGTCCGGCGCTGCCGGGACAGCAATAGCCTGGGTCAAGAGAGGTCGTCCGGTGGGCGGCTACACTGCGCGGCCTCTTCTCCCCCGAAGAATCCGCAATGCGCAACAATCCGATGGTCCTGGGCATCGCCAATGGCGTAGCCGCGGGCGCGCTGTGGGGCGTGGTGTTCCTGGCCCCCGCCGTGCTGCACACGTTCAATGCCCTGCAGCTGTCTGCCGGCCGTTATCTGGTCTATGGCCTCATCGCCGTGATCCTGCTGCTGCCGCGCTGGATGCGGCTGGCGCCGAGGCTGGGGCGCGCAGAATGGTACGGCCTGCTGTGGCTGAGCCTGGCGGGCAACCTGGTGTACTTCCTGCTGCTGGCCACGGCCGTGCAGTGGGCCGGTGGCGCTGCGGCCTCGCTGATCGTCGGCCTGATTCCGGTCGTGGTGACCCTGGTGGGCGTGCGCGAGCAGGGGGCGGTTCCCCTGAAGCAGCTGTTGCCCGCCTTGGCGCTGTGCGTGCTCGGCGTGGCCCTGGTCGGGTGGGAGGCGCTGATGTCCGAACACCTGGCGACGCCCTGGCGGCAGCGCCTGATCGGCCTGCTGTGTGCCTTCGGTGCACTGTTCTCGTGGGCGTTGTACTCGATCGGCAACAGCCGCTGGCTGGCGCGGCGCCCGGATCTGTCCAGCCATGACTGGTCGTTGCTGACGGGTGTCACCACCGGCGGGTTGTCCCTGCTGCTGGTACCGATGGCCTTCGCCGGGTCCGCCGGCAGCCATACGGCCGCACAATGGGGCGCATTCTGGGCCATCAGCGCAGGTGTCGCGGTCGTGGCGTCGATCGTGGGCAACGCATTCTGGAACCGTGCCAGCCGTCTGCTGCCGCTGACTTTGACCGGGCAGATGATCGTGTTCGAAACCCTGTTCGCGCTGCTGTACGCATTTGCCTGGCAGCAGCGCTGGCCAACCGTGCTGGAGGCACTGGCGATCGTGTTCCTGGTGGCGGGAGTGATGCTGTGCGCGCACGCTCACCGCGCGCCACGCGCGATCGCCGAACATGCCGGCTGAATGGCCATCTCAGAGTCGACGATCGCTGCTTTGTCTCAGTTGCAACCAAATGACGGCACGTTGGCAGATGATCGGCGCAGGGAGTTTTTGCGCTGCAGCACTTGACAGCAGCGGGCTGAACAGTGTTTTCTGTCCGTCATGGTCCTTGATGCCGCCACCGTCAGTCTGATTGCACCCGCTATCGCGGGGCGTCCGACTGCACCGGCCGCCATCACCACCATTACCACCACCACCGTCACCACTGCCCTGGTGCGGCCCGTCGTCTTCGTGTAACTCCCGAAAACCACGGCCCCGCACCATCCAGGTGGCGGGGAAACTCGACACCTGCATGCGACGGGGCCTCCTGCCGAGGTCTGCATGTCTTCCCACGTTCTCCCCCCTCCTGTTGCCCCGGCCGAGCTGGCCGCGCCGTCCACGGTCGTGCACAAGTTCGGCGGCACTTCGGTGGCCGACGCCGAGCGCTACCGCCATGTAGGCAGCCTGCTGCGGGCCCGCCCCGAATCGCAGCAGGTCGCCGTTGTCTCGGCCATGAAGGGCGTCACCGATGCGTTGATTGAACTGTCCCAGCTGGCGGCGCGGGGAGACGAGGGGTGGCGCGAGGCCTGGCATGCGTTGCGTGCCCGCCATCGTGGGGCCGCGGTGGCCCTGCTCGGCGAACAGGTGGGCGACACCGTGGAGTGGATCGACGCGCGTTTCGAGCAGCTGTCCGAAGTGCTGGCCGCGCTGACCGTGATCGGGGAGCTGCCGCGTGAAGTGCTCGACCGCGTGCAGGGCCTGGGCGAGGTGTTCTCCGCGCAGCTGCTGGGTACGTACCTGCGCGCATGCGGCGAGGACTGCGCCGTCCTTGATGCACGCGACGTGCTCGTGGTCGGCCACGGCGAGCTGGGCGTGGATGTGGACTGGGAAGCCAGCGCCGACCGTCTGGCGAAATGGCGCCTGCAGCATCCGCAGACGCGCGTGGTCGCCACCGGGTTCGTTGCCCGGGACCGCAACGACCGCATCACCACCCTGGGCCGCAACGGCAGTGACTACTCCGGCGCGATCTTCGCCGCGCTGTTCAATGCCGACGAGCTGCACATCTGGACCGATGTCGATGGTGTGCTGTCGGCCGACCCGCGCCTGGTGCCGGAGGCGGTGCAGCTGGAGTCGCTGAGCTACGACGAAGCCTGTGAGCTGGCGTACTTCGGCGCGAAAGTGGTGCACCCGCAGACGATGTCGCCGGCGATCCGGCTCGGGCTGCCGATCTTCATCCGCAACACCTTCCAGCCGACCCATCCGGGTACGCGCATCAGCGCCGAGCGCTCGCCGCGCGGACCGGTGAAGGGGCTCACGCTGAGTCCCGACCTGGCCCTGCTGAATCTCGAGGGGACTGGCCTGATCGGTGTGCCCGGCACCGCCGAGCGCGTATTCGCAGCGTTGCGCCAGGCGCAGGTGTCGGTGGTGATGATCTCGCAGGGTTCTTCGGAGCACTCGATCTGCTGCGTGGTGCGGGCTGCCGAAGCGGGCCGTGGCCGCGGAGCATTGCTGCAGGCCTTTGCCCATGAACTGTCGGTCGGCCAGGTGCAGCGCGTGCAGGTCCACGAAGGGGTCAGCGTGCTGGCGGCGGTGGGCGATGGCATGGCGGGCCAGCCAGGTGTGGCTGCGCGCCTGTTCGAGGCGCTCGGCCGGGCGCAGGTCAATATCCTGGCGATCGCCCAGGGTTCCTCCGAGCGCAACATCTCGGTGGCCGTGGACAGCGCTGACGCGACGCGCGCGCTGCGCGCCGCCCACGCCGGATTCTGGTTGTCGCCGCAGACGTTCGCGGTGGGCGTGATCGGGCCGGGCAACGTCGGTGCCGCGCTGCTGGATCAGTTGCTGGCGGCGCGCCCGCAGCTGCTGGCCAAGGCCAATGTCGATCTGCGCCTGCGTGCACTGGCATCGCGTTCGCGGATGCGGCTGGAGGCCGATGGTCTGCATGCCGACTGGCGGCAGGCGCTGCAGGCGGGCGGTGAGGCCAGCGATCTCGACCGCTTCACTGAGCACCTGCTGGCCGCGCACCTGCCGCATGCGGTGGTGATCGACTGCAGTGGCAGCAGCGAGGTCGCCGAGCGCTATGCCGATTGGCTGGCCGCGGGCATCCATGTGGTCACCCCGAACAAACAGGCAGGCGCCGGCCCGCTGTCGCGCTACCAGCGGATCCGTGCGGCGGCGGCTGCCAGCGGCGCGCGCTTCCGCTATGAGGCGACGGTGGGCGCCGGCCTGCCGGTGATCACCACGCTGCGCGACCTGGTCGATACCGGCGACGAGGTGCTGGCCATCGAAGGCATTTTCTCGGGCACGCTGGCCTGGCTGTTCAACCGCTTCGACGGCAGCCAGCCGTTCTCCTCGCTGGTGGCGCAGGCGCGTTCGATGGGCTACACCGAGCCGGATCCCCGCGATGACCTGTCGGGCGTGGATGTCGCGCGCAAGCTGGTGATCCTGGCGCGCGAGGCCGGCCACGCACTCAGTCTTGAACAGGTGCAGGTGGAAAGCCTGGTGCCGGCGCTGCTTCGCGAAGGCAGCGTCGAGGACTTCATGGCCCGCCTGGGCGAGTCTGATGCATCACTGCAGCAACGCCTGCAGGACGCGCGCGAGCGCGGCGCAGTGCTGCGCTATGTGGCCAGGCTTGACGCGGACGGCGCGTCGGTGGGTCTGCACGAGCTGCCGGCGGCACACGCGTTCGCCAACCTGCGCCTGACCGACAACGTGGTGCAGTTCCGTACCCGCCGCTACTGTGAGAATCCGCTGGTGGTGCAGGGGCCCGGCGCGGGACCGGAGGTCACGGCTGCAGGCGTGTTTGCCGACCTGCTGCGGGTGGCGGCCGGTGAAGGGGCGCGCCTGTGATCGCCCGTGCATTCGCGCCGGCATCGGTGGCCAATGTGGCAGTGGGGTTCGACATTCTGGGCCATGCCATCGCCGGTATCGGCGACACGGTCAGCGTGCGCCGCATCGATGAGCCTGTGGTGCGTATCGCGGCGATCCGTGGCAGTGCGGTCGAGCTTCCACTGGAGGCAGCGGGCAACACGGCTGGCGCGGCACTGCTGTCACTGCGCGAGGGCCTGGGCCTGGGCTACGGGTTCGAGCTGGAGATCGACAAGGGCATTCCGTTCGGCTCCGGCATGGGTGGCTCAGCAGCATCCTGCGTCGCGGCACTGGTTGCAGCCAACGCGCTGCTGGATGCGCCACTGCCACGCGCCGCCCTGTATCCGCACGCGCTCGACGGCGAAGCGGTGGCCAGCGGCGGTCGCCATGGCGACAACGTCGGACCCTTGCTGGCGGGCGGGCTGGCGCTGTGCACCGCCGACAGGGTGGTGCCGGTACCGGTGCCTGCGTGCTGGCACAGCCTGCTGGTGCATCCGCATGCCGTGCTGGAAACGCGCAGGGCACGGCAGGCGCTGCAGGGCAGTTACGCGCTGCGCGAGTTTGTCGCCCAGAGCGCGAATCTGGCCCTGGTCCTGAGCGGTTGCCATCGCGGCGATGCCACGCTGGTGCGTGCCGGCTTGCGCGATGTGCTGATCGAGCCGCGCCGCGCCGGCCTGATCGCTGGATTCGAGGCAGCGCGTGACGCCGCGCTGTCGGCGGGCGCAATGGGCGCGGGTATTTCCGGTGCCGGTCCCAGCGTGTTCGCCTGGTTCGAAGATGCGGTGCAGGCGCAGGCTGCCGCAGGGCAGGTCCGCGCGGCATTTGCGGCTGCGGGCTTCGACAGTGACGCGTGGGTCTCGCCGTTGGACGCGGCGGGAGCACGACTGTGCTGACTTCTTTCCTCTCACTGGATGCCGATCCCATGCAATTCGTTTCCACCCGCGGCCAGTCGCCGGCCGTCGGCCTGAGTGCCGCCATCGCCGCCGGCCTCGCCCCCGATGGGGGGCTGTATGTGCCCAGCGCCTTGCCTGCGCCGCATCATGTGCAGCAGGGCGAGACCCTCGCCGAAACCGCCGCCGATCTGCTGGCACCCTTCTTCGACGGCGACGCGCTGCAGGAGGCGCTGCCCTCGATCTGCCGTGAGGCGTTCGATTTTCCGGTGCCGTTACGTCCGC
The DNA here is from genome assembly GCF_039674705.1 of Stenotrophomonas sp. TWI169. NCBI lineage: Bacteria > Pseudomonadati > Pseudomonadota > Gammaproteobacteria > Lysobacterales > Lysobacteraceae > Stenotrophomonas > Stenotrophomonas sp. TWI169. The sequence goes on from NZ_JBDJOB010000013.1 coordinate 75,067, forward strand.
TTGGCGGCGGCGACTACGTCCTCGAGCTGTTCCATGGTCCCACTGCGGCCTTCAAGGACATCGGTGCACGTTTCCTGGCAGGCGCGCTGTCGAGGCTGCAGGCGGGCAAGGGACGCGACCTGACGATCGTCGTTGCCACGTCCGGTGATACCGGTGCCGCCGTGGCGGCGGCCTTCCATCGCCAACCGGGCGTGCGCGTGGTGGTGCTGTATCCGGATGGCCGGGTATCGCCGCGCCAGGCGCACCAGCTCGGCTGCTTCGGCGACAACATCCAGGCGCTGCGCGTGGCGGGTTCGTTCGACGACTGCCAGGCCATGGTCAAGCAGGCGCTGGCCGATCGGGCGTTGCAGGTGGACGTGCCGCTGAGTTCGGCCAACAGCATCAGCCTGGGGCGTCTTCTGCCACAGATGAGCTATTACGCGCATGCGGCACTCGTCCATCATGGGCAGCATCGGCGCCGGCTCAATCTGGTGGTGCCGACCGGCAACCTGGGCAACGCGATGGCTGCGGTGCTCGCACGCACGCTGGGGGTTCCCATCGGCCAGATCGTGCTGGCCACCAATGCCAATGATGTGCTGCCGAAGTACTTCGAGGGCGGCGCGTATCAGCCGCAGCCCAGTGTCGCCACGGTCGCCAATGCGATGGATGTGGGCGCGCCGAGCAACTTCGAGCGCCTGCGCTGGCTGTACGACGGCGACGATGCCGAACTGCGCGCAGCCTTCCGTGCTTTCGCGGTGGATGATGTGACCATCCGCGCCACCATCGCCAGTGCGCACGCCAGCGGGGGCGAGCTGTTCTGCCCGCATACCGCGACGGCAGTGAAGGTGCTGAAGGACCTCCGCGCGGGCGGGGCGAAGGGCGACTGGGCGGTGGTGGCAACCGCGCACCCGGCCAAGTTCGAGGCGGTGGTGGAGCCATTGATCGGCGAAGCAGTGCCGGTGCCTCCGGCGCTGGCGGCGCTGCTGCAGCGTCCCGCGCATGCGGAACCGCTGGCTGCCGACTATGCGGCGCTGCGCGAGGTGCTGCTGCGCTGACGCACAGGTGCCGGGCATGGCGCGGTGTCGTCTGAAGCAAGGGGCAGGGTGGGGCGCCCGGTACCACCGGGCGCAGGTCGCGGCGCGACGCTCAACCCTGGACGTCGCCCGCCAGCTGGCGCAGCCCGTCCTCGTCGAGGATCTCCACGACGTTCAGGTGCGGCAGCGCGATCAGCGCCTGCTGACGCAGCTTGGTGAAGGTGCGGCTGACCGTCTCCATGGTCAGGCCGAGGTGGTCGGCGATGTCGCCGCGCCCCATCGGCAGCGAGACGCGCAGGCCGTCGCCGCCCAGCCGCGCCTCGCGCGCGGCCAGGCGCAGCAGGAAGTCAGCCAGCTTTTCCGCGGGCTGCAGCCGCGCCAGGGCGAGGGCCGCATCCTGCGCAGCGTCCAGCTCCTGGCAGGCGCGTTGCAGCAGCTTGCGCTCCAGGTGCGGATAACGCCCGCGCAGCGCCTTCATCTGCGGCAGCGCGACGCGGCAGACCCGGCTGTCAGCGATCGCCTCGATGTCGTAGCGGTGATGGTCGCTGCCGCTCAGGCCCAGGTAGTCGCCCGGCAGCACGAAGCCATTGATCTGGCGGCGGCCGTCGGCCAGCGTCCGCACCAGGCGCAGTGCGCCGGCGGTCAATGTATAGACATGCTGGCGCTCTTCGCCGGTGCGGGCGAGGGTGCTGCCCATCGTCACCGCCTGCGAGACGGTCACCTGTTCAAGTGCCTGCACTTCATCAGGAGACAGCGCCGAACACACCGCCAGGTGGCGGACCGAGCAGTGCAGGCAGTCCAACGTGGAGCAGGACTGCCCGGCGGTGTCGTTGTTGGCGGACGGGGCGCCGGAAGGCCGGGACATGGTGCGTGGGCGTATCGCGGGCGGGGAGGGCCTTATGATACTTCAAGCGGCTGTTCGACCCTGCGTCAGGCGGCCGCGCGCTCCAGGGCGCTAGAATGTCGCCCCCTCCCACGTCCCGTTCCAGCAGGAGTTGCTCCCGTGATCAAGCCCCGTACCCCGCCCGGCACCCTTGAGCTGCTGCCGCGCGAGCAGATTGCGTTCCAGCGCATGCTGGACGTCATCCGCCGCAACTACGAGCGCTTCGGGTTCCTGCCGGTGGAGACGCCGGTGTTCGAGCTGTCCGATGTGCTGCTGACCAAGTCCGGTGGCGAGACCGAGCGCCAGGTGTACTTCGTGCAGTCCACCGGTGCGCTGGCCAATGCCGCCGAGTCGGGTGACCGCTCGCTTCCGGAAATGGCCCTGCGCTTCGACCTGACCGTGCCGCTGGCGCGCTATGTGGCTGAGCATGAGCACGAACTGACATTCCCGTTCCGGCGCTATCAGATGCAGCGGGTGTACCGTGGTGAGCGTGCCCAGCGCGGCCGTTTCCGCGAGTTCTACCAGTGCGACATCGACGTGATCGGCAAGGACAGCCTGAGCGTGCGGTACGACGCCGAAGTGCTGGCGGTGATCCACGCGGTGTTCTCGGAGCTGCGCATCGGAGACTTCAGCATCCAGTTGAACAACCGCAAGCTGATGCGTGGCTTCTTCGAAAGCCTGGACGTGGCCGAGGGCGAGCGCCAGCTGGCGGTGCTGCGTGAAGTGGACAAGCTGGACAAGCGGGGCGCCGACTACGTGCGCGAGACGCTGGTGGGCGACGGGTTCGGCATTCCGGCCGGACAGGTCGAGAAGATCCTGGCATTCGTGGCCGTGCGTTCGCAGGGGCATGCCGATGCGCTGGCCCAGCTTTCGGCGCTGGAGGACGCTGCGGGGTCCTCGGAAACGCTGCGTGCCGGCGTGGCAGAGCTGCGCGAAGTGCTGCAGCTGGTGCAGGCGCTGGGTGTGCCGGAGAGTGCCTACTGCCTCAACTTCTCCATCGCCCGTGGCCTGGATTACTACACCGGCACCGTCTATGAGACCACGCTGACCGACCACCCGCAGATCGGTTCGATCTGCTCCGGCGGCCGCTATGAAGACCTGGCCAGCCACTACAGCAAGTCGAAGCTGCCCGGCGTCGGCATTTCGATCGGCCTGTCGCGCCTGTTCTGGCAGCTGCGTGAGGCGGGCCTGATCGACGGAATCGAGGCCAGCAGCGTGCAGGCGCTGGTGGCGCTGATGGACGAGCAGGGCATGGCGCAGTCACTGGATATCGCCCGCCGCCTGCGGGCCGGTGGCATCAACACCGAAGTGCAGATGGAGCCGAAGAAGATCGGCAAGCAGTTCCAGTACGCGGCCAAGGCGGGCATCCGCTTCGTGGCGCTCGCCGGCGAGGACGAACTGGCGCGCGGGGTGGTGGCGGTGAAGGATCTGCTCCGCGAGCAGCAGTTCGAGGTATCCCGCGAGGAGCTGGCCAGCACCCTGCAGGTGGAACTGGAACAGTCGAAGGTGATGGTGTGAACTGACATTGCCGTGCCGCCGCTCTCCCGGTGGGGCGGCGCTGACCTGGATGACGCCCGCCTCTGGCGGGCGTTTTTCGTTTCCGGAACCTGAATGCTCGGGTGGAGGCGATGGGGTGGTTTGACGCACTGCGCAAGAATGCGCTAATGTACTAGCGCGCTATTACATTGATGCAAGAGATCCGCCCCGTGAAAGCCCGCCCCGACATCGCCGCCAAAGACCCCCAGGCCGATCTGGAAGCCCTGGCCCAGGCGTTCGCGGCCCTGCGTGAGCCGGAGCAGGTCATGGCTTTCCTGCGTGACCTGTGTACTCCGGCCGAGCTGGAGGCCATGGCCGACCGCTGGAAAGTGGTGCCGCTGCTGCAGCAGGGGGTGCCATACCGCGAGATCCACGAGCGCACCGGGGTCAGCGTGACCACCACCGGGCGGGTGGCGCGCTCGCTCGAGCATGGCCATCGAGGCTATGCCGCCGCCATCGACCGTCTGGCCTCGCGCTGATCCGCGCCCCGTACCGAACTTCGAGACCTTCCCATGAGTGCAACCCAGGCAGCCCCGGCACGAGACCGGCTGCGTATCGCCATCCAGAAGAGCGGGCGGCTTGCCGAGCCCGCCCGCAACCTGCTCAGTGCCTGCGGCCTGAGTTGGCGCGAAAGCCGCGACAAGCTGTTCTGCTACGGAGAATCGTTGCCGGTGGACCTGCTGCTGGTGCGCGACGACGACATTCCTGGCCTGATTGCCGACGGTGTCTGCGACCTGGGCATCGTCGGTCGCAACGAACTGGACGAGCAGGCCGCCGCGCGTCGCCAGATCGGCCTGCCGGATGCCTATCAGGCCCTGCGGGGGCTGGGTTTCGGCCAGTGCCGGCTGATGCTGGCGGTGCCGGAGGACTGGCAATGGCAGGGGCCGGCGCAGCTGGCCGGCATGCGCATCGCCACCAGCTATCCCGCCATCCTCAAGGCATGGCTGGTTGAGCAGGGCGTGGACGCGCAGGTGGTGGAGCTGTCCGGTTCGGTTGAGATCGCCCCACGGCTGGGCACGGCCGACCTGATCTGCGATCTGGTGTCGAGCGGTGCCACCCTGCGTGCCAACCAGCTTGTGCCGGTGCACAACCTGCTGGACAGCGAGGCGGTGCTGGCCGGTGCGGTGCGCGTGCCCGATGACGCTCGAGCGGGCCTGCGCGCCATGCTGCTGCGCCGTCTCGATGGCGTGGTACAGAAGCAGGACCGCAAGCTGCTGATGTTCCGCGCCAGCGAAGACCGTGTTGATGCCCTGGCCCAGCTGCTGGCCGATGCCGGGCCGCTGGAGCGCCTGCCGGCTGACGGCGGCACGCTGCGGCTGCAGACCATGTGCCCCGGACCACTGAGCTGGCAGCGCATGGAAGAGCTTGAGCGTGCGGGCGCGCAGGGCCTGATGGTGTTGAGCGTGGAGCGGTCGCTGGCATGAATCGTCTGATCTGGTCGCAACTTGATGAGGCTGCGCGCAGCGCGGCACTGACCCGCCCGGTGCAGGCCGTGGCCCAGCAGACGCGCGATGCGGTCGCGACCCTGATCGCGCAGGTGCGCGCGCAGGGCGACGAGGCGCTGCGTGTGATCACCGCACGCTTTGACGGTGTGCAACTGCCGTCTTTTGAAGTGTCTGACGCCGAATTCGCGACTGCCGAAGCGGCGGTGCCAGGCGATCTGCGCCAGGCCATGGTGGAAGCGGCCGGGCGCATCGCGCGCTTCCACAGCGCAGGCATGGGCCAGGGCTATGCGGTGGAGACCGCGCCGGGCGTGGTCTGTGAACGCATGCTGCGGCCGATCGGCCGGGTCGGCCTGTATGTGCCGGCCGGCAGCGCACCGTTGCCGTCCACGGCGTTGATGCTGGGCGTGCCGGCGCAGCTGGCCGGGTGCCCGCAGGTGGTGCTGTGCACACCCCCGCGCGCCGACGGCAGCGCCGATCCGGCGGTGCTGGTGGCTGCCCGGCTGACCGGCGTGCAACGCGTTTTCAAGCTGGGCGGCGCGCAGGCGATCGCTGCGATGGCCTATGGCACCGCCAGCGTTCCGGCCTGCGACAAACTGTTCGGGCCCGGCAACAGCTTCGTCACCGAAGCCAAGCAGCAGGTCGCGCAGAACGGTGCAGCGGCGATCGACATGCCTGCAGGGCCGTCGGAAGTTCTGGTGATTGCCGATGCCGGTGCCAATCCGGCGTTTGTGGCTGCCGATCTGCTGTCGCAGGCCGAACACGGCCCCGATTCGCAGGTGCTGCTGCTGACCGATGATGCCGCGATGCTGGCCGCGGTCGAGGCCGAAGTGGAACGCCAGGTCGCGCTGCTGCCGCGGCAGGATATCGCCCGCCAGGCGCTTTCGGCGTCGCGCCTGATCCTGGTCGACACGCTGGCCGATGCCTTCGCGATCAGCAACCGCTACGCCCCTGAGCACCTGATCCTGGCCCTGCGCGAACCACGCGGCTGGCTTGATCGGGTGCAGGCTGCAGGCTCGGTGTTCCTGGGTGATTACACCCCCGAGGCATTGGGCGACTACTGCAGTGGTACCAACCATGTGCTGCCCACCGCAGGCGCCGCACGTGCGTACAGTGGTGTCAGCGTGGCCAGCTTCCAGAACTTCATCAGCGTGCAGAGTGCCAGCGCCGCCGGGTTGGCGGCGATCGGCGGCTGCGCGCGCACCCTTGCCAGCGCCGAAGGGCTGGACGCGCACGAGCGCGCCGTTGCCCTGCGCATGGAGGTGGCTGCATGAATGCCGGGATCGACGAGGTACTGGCGCTGGTGCGCACCGACCTGCAGGCCTTTGCAGGTTACAGCTCGGCGCGCAGTGCGGCAGTGCAGGGCGATGTCTGGCTGAACGCCAACGAATCGGCCTGGGCCAACCCCGCGGACGCCGAGGGCCGCAGCCGGCGCTATCCAGAGCCCCAGCCACAGGCGTTGCGCGATGGACTGGCTTCGCTGTACGGCGTGCAGCCGCAACAGGTGCTGGTCGGGCGTGGCAGCGATGAAGCCATCGACCTGCTGGTGCGTGCGCTGTGCGTGCCGGGGCGCGATGGTGTGCTGGTCACGCCGCCGGTGTTCGGTATGTATGCAGTCTGTGCACGGCTGCAGGGCGCGCCCCTGATCGAAGTGCCCCTGGTCGATGCCGCCGACGGCCTGCACGCCGACCTGGATGCGGTGATCGAATCGGCCAGAGCACGCAATGCGAAGCTGGTGTTTCTGTGCGCGCCCTCCAATCCGGCCGGCAGCGATATCGCCCTGGCCGACATCGAGCGTGTGGCCGAAGCCTTGCGCGGTCGGGCGCTGGTCGTGGTCGATGAAGCCTATGTCGAGTACGCGCAGCGTCCTTCGGCGACCTCCCTGCTTGCCACGCACGCCAATGTGGCAGTGCTGCGTACGCTTTCAAAGGCCCATGCGCTGGCGGCCGCACGGATCGGAACGTTGATCGCCGCAGCGGAACTGATCGCGGTGCTGCGTCGCTGCCAGGCACCGTATCCGGTGCCGACGCCGTGCGCGGAACTGGCGGTGCAGGCGCTGCAGCCGGCGGCGCTGGCACGCACACGCGAGCGCGTGGCCACCGTGATCGCCGAACGCGAGCGCCTGCGCACTGCGCTGCAGGGCCTGCCTGGCGTACGCCAGGTCCATGCGTCCGCAGGCAACTACCTGCTGGTGCGCTTTGCCGATGCCCAGGGCGCGTTCGATGCGTTGCTGGCGGCCGGCGTGGTGGTGCGCGACCAGCGTGCAGCCCCGCAGCTGGACGATGCGCTGCGGATCAGCATCGGCAGCCCCGAAGAGAATGACCGCGTGCTTGCGGCCCTGTCGGCCCGGAGGGCCGTTGCATGACCCCGATCCTGTTCATCGACCGCGACGGTACCCTCATCGAGGAACCTTCCGACTTCCAGATCGACGCCTACGAGAAGCTGCGCTTCGTGCCGCAGGTGATTCCGGCACTGCTGAAGCTGCGTGATGCCGGCTACCAGTTCGTCATCGTCACCAACCAGGATGGCCTCGGCAGCGAGGGCTATCCGCGCGCCAGCTTCGACGGACCGAACGATCTGATGCTGCAGATCTTCGAAAGCCAGGGCATCGTGTTTCGTGATGTGCTGATCGACTGCAGCTGGCCACAGGACAATGCCCCGACCCGCAAGCCCGGCATCGGCCTGATGACGACCTACCTGCAGGACCGCAGCATCGACTGGGCACGCTCGGCGATGGTCGGCGACCGCATCACCGACCTGCAGTTCGCCGACAACCTCAACATCCGTGGCTTCCAGCTGCGCACGGAGCAGTTCGGCGGTGACTGGGACTGGCCGGGCATCGCCCACGCACTGGCCGATGCGCCGCGCACGGCCGTGGTCCAGCGCAACACGAAGGAAACGAAGATACGCGTCGAGCTGGATCTGGATCGCGCCGGTGACGCCAACATCCGCACCGGGTTGCCGTTCTTCGACCACATGCTGGAACAGATCGGCAAGCACGGTGGTTTTGCGCTGGACATCCGCGCCGAGGGCGACCTGCACATCGACGAGCATCACACCATCGAGGACACAGGGCTGGCGCTGGGCCAGGCGCTGCGCGAAGCCTTGGGTGACAAGCGCGGCATCGGCCGCTACGGGTTCACCCTGCCGATGGACGAGACCCTGGCCAGCGCAGCGCTGGACTTCAGTGGCCGGCCCTATTTCGTCTTCGAGGGCGAGTTCAAGCGTGAGCGCGTTGGCGACATGCCGACCGAACTGGTGCCGCATTTCTTCCGCTCGCTGTGCGATGCAGGTGGATTGAATCTCAATCTGCAGGTGCGTGGCGACAATGACCACCACAAGGTGGAGGCCTGTTTCAAGGCGCTGGCCCGCGCGCTGCGCCCGGCGCTGGCGCGCCAGGGTACGGCGCTGCCCTCGACCAAGGGGGCCCTGTGAGCGAAGTCGCGCTGATCGATGCCGGCGGTGCCAATCTGGGTTCCGTACGCTATGCGTTGGAACGGCTGGGCGCCAGTGTGCGCCTGGTACGCGACGCAGAGGGGCTGGCGGGCGCACGGCGGGTGATCCTGCCCGGCGTCGGTGCGGCAGGGCCGGGCATGCAGCGCCTGCACGCGCAGGGACTGGTGGAGCCGTTGCGACGGATCGAGGTGCCGTTGATGGGCATCTGCCTGGGCATGCAGCTGCTGTTCGAGCGCTCGGAAGAAGCCGGCATGGAAGCGCTCGGCCTGATTCCCGGGGTGGTGCGCAAGCTGGTACCGGCGTGCGGCATCCGCGTGCCGCACATGGGCTGGAACCGCCTGCTGCCACTGCGGTCCTCGCTGCTGCTGCGCGATGTGCCTGATCGTGCAAGCGCCTACTTCGTGCACAGCTATGCGGCGCCATTGAACAGCCACACGGTGGCCGCCTGCGATCACGGCGGCCTGTTCACTGCCGTGGTGGAGCAGGGGCGCTACTTCGGTGCGCAGTTCCATCCCGAACGCTCCGGCGATACCGGATCGCTGATGTTGCGCAACTTCCTCGAGGGCACCGCTGCATGAGTTTCACCGTCTACCCCGCACTGGATATCCGCGAAGGCCGTGTGGTGCGGCTGCGGCAGGGCGATTACGCGCAGGAAACGCACTACGGCGACGATCCCCTGCCGCGCGCGCAGGCATTCGCCGCGCAGGGCGCGCGTTGGATGCACCTGGTCGATCTGGACGCAGCGCGTGCCGGTGGCTACACGCTGGCCCCGCTGCTGGCGGCGGTTCGCACGCAGACGACGTTGCAGGTGCAGACCGGCGGCGGTGTGCGTGGGCGTGATGATGTGGCGCGCATTCTCGATGCGGGCGCGAGCCGGGTGGTGGTAGGGTCGCTGGCAGTGCGCAGGCCCGATGAAGTGGTCGGCTGGCTGCAGGCGTTCGGTGCCGATCACATCACCATCGCGCTGGATGCACGCCAGGACCCTCAGGGCCAGTGGCAGTTGCCGGTGCATGGCTGGACCGAGAACGCGGGCGTGACCCTGGATGACCTTGCGCTGCGGTATGCACGGGCGGGCATGCGCCACCTGTTGTGTACCGATATCGCCCGCGACGGCATGCTGGCCGGGCCGAACATCGGCCTGTACCAGCACCTGGTGTCGCTGCTGCCGGGCGTGCAGGTGCAGGCCTCCGGTGGCATCCGCGATGTGGCCGACGTGGCCGATGCGCGTGCTGCCGGCTGTGGCGGCGCCATCCTTGGCAAGGCGCTGCTGGAACAGCGCATGGACCTGGCGGAGGCGCTGGCATGCTGAGTCGCCGCATCATTCCCTGCCTGGACGTGCGCGAAGGACGGGTGGTCAAGGGGGTGCGCTTCCGTGACCACGTGGACATGGGGGATATCGCCGAGCTGGCGCAGCGTTACCGCGACCAGGGGGCCGATGAGCTGGTGTTCTACGACATCGGCGCCAGCCCCGAGGCGCGTTCGGTCGATGTGGCCTGGGTCGAGCGCATCGCACGGCTGATCGATATCCCGTTCTGCGTAGCCGGTGGCATCGACAGCGTGGAAACCGCACGGCGGGTGCTGTTTGCCGGTGCCGACAAGATCTCGATCAATTCGCCGGCACTGGGCCGTCCCGCACTGATCGACGAGCTGGCTGCCGAGTTCGGCGTGCAGTGCGTGGTGGTCGGCGTCGACTCGGTGCGCGAGGCCGATGGCGAATGGCGGGTGCGCCGCTTCAGCGGCGACCCGGACAAGACCCGAGCGGTACCCATACGGACGCTGGATTGGATCGTCGAGGCACAGCGCCGCGGCGCAGGCGAGATCGTGCTGAACTGCATGGACAGCGATGGGGTGCGCCGCGGCTACGATGTGGCCCAGCTGCAGCAGGCGCGTGCGTTGTGCCAGGTGCCGCTGATCGCGTCCGGCGGTGCGGGCACGATGGAGCATTTCGCCGAGGCCTTCGACCGCGCCGACGTGGATGGTGCGCTGGCCGCCAGCGTGTTCCACAGCGGCGCCATCGCCATTGCAGACCTGAAGCGCTACCTGCGCGAACAGCAGATCGAGGTACGGGATGTCTATTGAGGTGCGACCGTCGCTGGAGGCCCTGCAGGGGCTGGACTGGAGCAAGGGGGACGGCCTGCTGCCCGCGGTGGTGCAGGACGCCGATACCCTGCAGGTGCTGATGCTGGGTTACGTCAGCGCGGAGTCGCTGGCCGCGACGCTTGCCGTCGGGCACATGACCTTCTACAGCCGCAGCAGGCAGCGCCTGTGGACCAAGGGCGAGCAGTCCGGCAACGTGCTGGCGGTGCAGTCCATCAGCGTGGACTGCGATGCCGATACGCTGCTGGTGCTGGCCCGCCCGGCAGGACCGACCTGCCACACCGGTGCGGAGAGCTGCTTCGACCAGGCGCCGAAGGATTTCCTGGGCGGGCTGGGGCAACTGGTGGCCACGCGTGAAGCACAGCGTCCACCCGGCAGTTACACCACCCGCCTGTTCGAGGACGGCATCCGCCGTATCGCGCAGAAGGTGGGCGAGGAGGGCGTGGAAACCGCTCTGGCCGCAGTCGCACAGGATGACGCGGCGCTGCTGGGCGAGGCTTCGGACCTGCTGTACCACCTGCTGGTGCTGCTGCGCGCACGCGGCCTGTCGCTTGACGACGCGCGCCGGGTGCTGGAAACGCGCCATCGTTGATGGCTGCATGTGGCCTGCGGTCCGCACGCGCTTTCGGCGCCGGCGCCGGCCCGGCTGCATCCGCGCGGCAGACAGCCATGGCTCCGCTCTACAATAGGCAGTCCTCTTCTTTGCCGGATTGCCCATGAAATCGCCCGCTGCGTGGCTGTGCTGCCTGTTGCTGACCTCGCCGGCCTGGGCTGCGGATGCGGTTGTCAGCGGCAAGGTCTACCTGGAACGCGACGGCAGGCCCGGCCGTGGTGCGACCGACCCGGGCCTGGCCGGGGTGCAGGTGTCCAACGGCGAGCGCATCGTGAAGACCGCAGCCGATGGCAGCTACAGCCTGCCCGTGCGCGAGGGCCAGACGGTGTTCGTGATCAAGCCGGATGCGTACGCGTTCCCGAAGGCGAGCGACGGGCTGCCGTCGTTCTGGCGTCATTTCCAGCCCAACGGCTCGCCTGCACTGAAGTACGGTGGCATCGCCGCAACCGGCGATGCCACCCGCAACTGGGACTTCGCGCTGCAGACGGATCGTCATGACAACCGGCGTGGTTTCCAGATGCTGGTGTTCACTGATTCACAGACCGCAAGCCTCAAGGACATCGGCTACTACCAGCAGTCCATCGTGGCGCCGCTGGTCGGCCAGACCCGGGCGCGGCTCGGCACGACGCTCGGCGATATCGTCAATGATGACCTGACGCTGTATCCGGCCATCAACAAGGTCACCACGCAGCTGGGCGTGCCGTGGTTCCATGTGCCGGGCAACCACGATCTCGATTTCGATGCCGCCGTCGACGAGCATTCGCTGGACAGCTGGCGCAACGTCTACGGCCCGGACACGTACGCCGTGGAGGAGGGCGGTGCCAGCTTCGTGTTCCTCGACGATGTGGTGTATGACCCGAAGGCGAGGCCGAGCTATGTCGGTGGCCTGCGCGAGGATCAGTTCGCGTTCCTTGCCGCCTACCTCAAGGGTCTTCATCGCGACCGCCTGCTGGTGCTGGGCATGCACATTCCGCTGTTCGATGCGGCGCCGGGTCGCGAGAGCTTCCGGCACGCCGACCGGCAGCGCCTGTTCGACCTGCTGAAGGACTTCCGCAACGTGCTGGTCCTGAGCGGCCACAGCCACACCCAGCAGCATGTCTACCATGGCAAGGCCGAGGGCTGGCACGGCGAAAAGCCCCTGCACGAGTACAACGTCGGTGCCAACTGCGGTGCGTTCTGGTCCGGTGTGAAGGATGCTGCCGGCGTGCCGGACAGCACCATGAGCGACGGCACGCCAAAGGGCTACGCGTTGCTGGATGTGGCTGGCAACGGCAGCTATCGCCTGCAGTATCGCGTGGCCGGCGCGCCAGCCAGCGAACAGATCGGCCTGCATGCGCCGAAGGTGCTGCGCCAGGGCGCGTATCCGGCGTGGGGCGTGTACGCCAACGTGTACATGGGTGAGGACGCGAGCGTGGTCGAGTACCGCGTGGACGGTGGGGCATGGCAGCCGATGAAGCAGGTCCGCCAGCCCGACCCGCGGCTGCTGGTGGAGAATGCGGCGGACGACCTGTCCAGCGTGCTGCGTGGTTACGATCGCTCGCCGGAGGCCACCGCTTCGCCGCATCTGTGGCGCGGCGCGCTGCCCACCCACCTGGCCGTGGGCGACCACAGGATCGACGTGCGTTCGACCCAGCCGGATGGTGCGGTATTCACCGCCACCACCCGTTATAGTCTGCAGACCGCAGAGCCCTGATCCGCAGGTGCCGCTGCGCGCTGCGTCCCGGCTGCCGCCACCCGGACGCTGCGGACAAGGCCATGGCAGGTTCGGCTGCCGGCGCTGCGCCGCGCTAGGCAAAGCGACCCTGATGCCTGAGAATCGGTGCGATTCAATCGATTCAAGCAGGCCAGAGTGACCATCGCAGCAGTGCCCCCGGTTTCCACCGACTCCTCCCGCGGCGGTCTTCCGCGAAGCCTGGTCGTCGCCGATGTCGGCGGTACCTTTGCCCGCCTGGCGCTGGCTGAAACGCTGCCGGGACAGGCACCACGGCTGGGCAGTCATCGCACCTACGCGTGTGCCGATCATTCCAGCCTGGCGGCGATTCTGGCCGACTTCACCCGGAGCCTCGCACTGCCGGTGCGGTCGGCGGTGGTCGCCATCGCCGGCCTGCTCGATGGCGATGTGCTGATCAATGCCAATCTGCCGTGGACGGTGTCGTTGTCCGCCACCCGCGCACAGTCCGGTCTGGGCGATCTGCAGCTCATCAATGATTTCGAGGCGGTGGCACTGGCCATTCCCTACCTGCAGGCCGACACCCTGGTTCCATTGAACGGCGATGCCGACCCGGCGATGGCGTTCCCGGCGCTGGTGCTGGGGGCCGGTACCGGCCTGGGCGCGGCGCTGCGCTTCGCCGATGGCGGGCGTCCGGTGCTGCCCAGCGAGATCGGCCACGCTGCCCTGGGGGCCGGCAACGCGCTGGAGCTGGAGGTGCTGGGCAGGCTGCTGCAGCGGTGGCCACATGTGGACAACGAGCGTGTGCTGTCCGGCAGCGGTCTGATGAATCTGTATCCGTGCCTGTGCGAGCTGCGTGGCGTCACTCCGGTGTGGTCCAGCACCGAAGCGCTGATCGGCGCCGCACGCAGCGGCGAAGACGCACTTGCAGTGGAGACGCTGCAGGTGTTCTGCGCCTGGCTGGGCAGCCTGGCCGGCGATGCCGCCATCGCCGTGGGGGCCCGCTCGGTGTACCTGGCGGGCGGCATTTCCACCCACGTGCAGGATTTCCTCGCCGATGGCCGCTTCCGCGAGCGCTTCCTCAACAAGGGCGTGCTGGCCGACGTGCTGCGGCAGGTGCCGGTATGGCGGGTCGAACACGGCCAACTGGGCGTGCTGGGCGCCGCCGTCTGGCATGCGGCGCGGTACCACGTACACGATTGATCGGTGCTGCCGGCATCGGGCCGGCGACACGTTGCAGACTGGGAGGCAACATGGTGGATCGCAGGCAGTTCCTGCAGGCCGGAGCGCTGGCGGCTGGCATGGCCGCCCTGCCGGGCGTACAGGCACGTGTGCAGGGCGGAGCGAAGGTGGTCTCGACCTGGGACTTCGGTGTGCCGGCCAACCAGGCGGCATGGAAGGTCCTGGCGCAGGGCGGCAGTGCCCTGGACGCAGTGGAGGCCGGCGCACGCTGGGCCGAGAGCGAGCTGTGCAATCCCACCGTGGGCCATTGCGGCAATCCGGATCGGGACGGCGTGCTGAGCCTGGACGCGAGCATCATGGACGGCGATGGCCGCTGCGGTGCGGTGGCCGCGCTGGTCGACATCCCGCACCCGGTGTCGGTGGCCCGCAAAGTGATGGAGAACAGCCCGCACGTGTTGCTGGTGGGTGAAGGGGCGCAGCAGTTCGCCGTGCAGCAGGGCTTCGAGCGCAGGCGTCTGCTGACGCCGCAGGCCGAAGCGGCCTGGCGCGAGTGGTTGAAGACCGAGAAGTACCAGCCCCAGATCAACGCCGAGCGACGTGGCCTTCCCGGCAACAGCGACAACCACGACACCATCGGCATGCTGGCGCTGGATGCCCGGGGCCATCTCGCCGGTGCCTGCACCACCAGCGGCATGGCCTGGAAACTGCACGGCCGGGTCGGCGACAGTCCGATCATCGGCGCCGGCCTGTACGTCGACAACGAGGTCGGTGCCGCCACCGCATCGGGCGTGGGCGAAGAGATGATCCGCAATGCGGCCTCGTTCCTGGTGGTCGAGCTGATGCGCCAGGGTCGAACGCCCGCCCAGGCCTGCCGTGAGGCGATCGACCGCGTGGTACGCAAGCGTCCCGAGGCAAGCAGGACCCTGCAGGTGTGCTTCCTGGCCATGAACAAGCAGGGCGAGGTGGGCGCCTATGCGCTGCATCGCGGTTTCGTCTATGCCGTCTGCGATGCGCAGCGCCAGGACGACCTGCGCGATTCACCGTCGATCTACACGAGCACACAGGCGTGAGCACGCGGCTCACCCTGGAGATCGCCAGCAACTCGCTGGCTTCGGCGTTGGCCGCGCAGGCCGGTGGTGCCGACCGCATCGAACTGTTCGACAACCTTGCCGAGGGCGGCACCACACCGTCGTTCGCCAGCATCGCCATGGCCCGCGAACGCCTGTCGATTCCGCTGTTCGTGCTGGTGCGGCCGCGGCCGGGTGATTTCCACTACGACGCCCTGGAGGCCGAGCTGATGCTGCGCGATATCGCACAGTGCCGTGCGCTGGGCTGCGATGGCGTGGTGATCGGTGCGTTGGACCGGCAGGGCGATATCGATCTGCCCCTGTGCCGCGCGCTCATCCAGGCGGCGGGTCCGCTGCAGGTGACGTTCCACCGTGCCTTCGACGCCGCGCGTGACCTTCCGGCGGCGTTGGAGCAGGTGATCGCTCTGGGGTGCAGCCGTGTATTGACGTCCGGGGGACAGGCCAGCGCGGCTGCCGGTGTCGACGTGCTGGAAGGCCTGGTCGCCCGGGCGGCGGGGCGCATCAGCGTGATGGCGGGTGCTGGCCTGGACCCGGCCAACATCGCTGCGGTGGCGCGGCACAGCGGCTGCGTTGAGCTGCACGCGTCGGCCAAGAGCCGCCGGCACTCGGCCATGCAGTTCCACAACCCGGCACTGCGCGGGCTGGACCCGCACTGGGATCAGACCGATGCCGCAATCGTGGCGGGGCTGCGGCGGGCGCTGGACGGCGATCTGTCCTGATACCGGGCGAAGTCGGTTCCGCGCGGGTCTGCCACTCGCGTGTCATCAGTTCATCTCCGGCCTGCGGCGGCCAACCTGCGCAAGCCACTGATTCATCTGCTTTTCAAGCGGGGACGGCAGCGGATCCGCAGCGGCGTGTTGCGCCGCGGAATGCTCTCTCCGGTTCAGCCGTGCTTTAGTTTGGATCGATCCACAGGGGGGCGCCGGAACCGGCTTGAACCGACCCGGCACCTGGATCTTCCGTAGTGCCGCGCCACCACCCATCCGTGCGACCACACCCTCCGAGAGCGACCACATGGCTCAGTTCGTCCGCAATCGTCGTCACCTGCTGTCCCAGGCCCTGGTCCTGGCCCTGCTTCCGCTGGCTGCCAATGCACAGGAAGTCTCAGGTTCGTCCACCAAGGATCTCGACGCGGTCACCGTCACTGGCTCGCGCATCAAGCGCGCCAGCGTCGAAGGCCCAGCTCCCGTCAACGTGATCACCGCGCAGCAGATCCAGAAGGAAGGCTTTGTCAGCGTGTACGATGCGCTGAAGACATTGACCGAAGCCACCGGCACCGTGGAGGCGGCTTCGCAGTGGGGCTCGCACACGCCCAACGCCAGCGGCCTGAATCTGCGCGGGATGGGCCCCAACCGCTCACTGCTGCTGGTCAATGGCCGTCGCGTGGCCGACTACCCGTTGCCCTATGGCGGGGAGACCAATTTCTCCAACTACGGCAACATTCCCGCCGCTGCGGTGGAGCGCATCGAGGTCCTGACCGGCGGCGCCTCTGCGATCTACGGCTCGGATGCCATTGCAGGCGTGGTCAACGTCATCCTGAAGACCCACTACGACGGCGACGAAGTGCGCGTGCGCGGCGGCACCTCCACTGAAGGTGGTCGCGATACCTGGGATCTGTCGTGGGCCGGTGGCAGGACCGGAGACAACTGGAGCGTGACCTACGCGCTGCAGTACACCAAGCGCGATCCGCTGTTCGGCCGTGACCGGCCGCAGATGGATGATGCCGATGATGCGCCGCGCCCCTCCTGGAACATGGAACAGCGCAAGGTCGGTTTCCGTCCTACCGCCGGCCTGGCCCTGATCGACCCGGGTACCGGCCAGCGACTGGCGCCGCCGACCGGCACCTGCGAGAAGTTCGACGGCGAGTACTACACCGCCGATCGACGGGTCTACAACTACAACACCGATACGATCACCAATACCGGGCAGTTGTGTGGCATGACGGCCGACTATGCCAACTGGCTGCTGACCGGTGGTGCCGAGAATGTGTCCGGCAATCTGTATGCCACGTTCGATTTCGACAGCGACCTGCAGGGCTGGACCAACCTGGCGGTGTACCGGTCGGAGGCGATCTGGGGGACCAATCCGCCCAGCGTGACGCTCATCGATGATGACAACGGCTACTACTGGGATGCCAACCGCAACCGCGCGATCCTGGGCGTGCGCCAGTTCACGCCCAACGAAGTGGGCGGCCTGGACACCCTTCGCAACACCAACCGGGAGCTGTCCTGGGACTGGAGTGCAGGCCTGCGCGGGCGCCTGGCGGACCGCTTCGACTGGAGTGCCACCATCGGCCGTTCCTACTACCGCGTGGAAGAGCGGCAGAATGTAGTGGACGAGCAGAAGTCCTATGACTTCTTCCTCGGCCCGCGCCTGGGTACGACGGCGGATGGTGAAGCGATCTACGCACTGGACGAAGCACGCTGGTGGAACCCGCTCACGCCGGACCAGTACTGGCAGATGGGTACGGTGGCGAAGAACCGTGCGTCTTCCTGGGTCAACCAGGCGTCGGCGGACATCACCGGTGAGTTGTTCCAGGGCTGGGCGGGGCCTGTTTCGTTCGCGGCGGTGGCCGAGGTGGCGCAACAGGGATATCACCTCGCTCCCGACCCTCGCGCCGGCATCGATTTCGACCTGCAGAACGTTGATCGCGGTGGCGGCGAGCGCACGCGCTACTCGGCGGGCGTGGAGTTCAAGATTCCACTGCTGGACAGCGTGATCGCCACCGCGGCGGCACGCTATGACCGTTACGGCAGTTACAAGGCCGACGCCAATGCAGAGGCGCTGGACATCGGCAGCCAGAAGGAGACCACCTGGAATGTCGGTCTGGAATGGCGGCCGGTGGAGTCGCTGCTGGTACGCGGTTCCTACGCCACCAGCTTCCACGCGCCTGACATGCACTACCTGCTGGGGCAGCCCAGCAGTTCCGAGGTGCAGACCTATGACCGCCTGCGTTGCATCGAAAGCGGTGCCTATCTGGTCAACAACTGTGGCGTGGGCAATACCGATGTCTGGTACACGTTCGACGTGAATCGTCGCGGTACCCCGCTGCTGCGCTCGGAAACGGGGGATTCATGGACGGTCGGATTCGTCTGGGATGTGATGTCCAATCTTTCGATCAGTGCCGACTACTGGGCCATCAAGCTGGAGGACATGATCGTCGATGTCGGCGCCGACGAGGTGCTGGCCAGCGAAGCGGGCTGCCGCACGGGACTGAACATCGACGGCACGCCGTGGGCCAATCCGGCCGGTGCGGACTACTGCGCCGGCATCCTCGCGCGCGTGAACCGCGACAGCAATGGCCGCCTGGTGTCGATCGAGCGGGGGCCGTTCAACCTGGCCAGCCGGGAGGTCCGCGGTATCGACCTGACCGCGCGTTACCGGTGGGACAGCGCGGCATGGGGAAGCTTCCAGTTCGGCGTGAACTACACCAACCAGCTGTCGACCAAGGAGCAGCGCTATGCCGCGGATCCGAATCCGCAGCGCCGTGACCGCGACCTGCGCAGCAAGCTGCGAGCGAGCCTGGCCTGGCAGCGTGGTCACTGGAACGCGAATGTGTACGCCGACCGCATCGGCTCGGTGCCGGGCGTGCGTTACCACTGGGGCACCGACCGCCTGGACAATCCCGGCGGCTGCCTGCCGTTCGCCGATGGCTACGTACCCAGCGACAGTCCTTCGCTGGACTGCCTGGAACCTGCCACGCGTCCCGACGGTTCGCCGAATCCGAATCCGAACGCCGGCCAGCGCACGGCGCGCTACTACGGCCGGGTTGGACCGTTCATCACCTGGAACGTCAATGTGGGCTATCAGGTGACTGAACGCGCCAAGGTCAATGTGTACGTCAACAACGTCTTCAACTCGGCCAGCTGGAACCACAAGGATCCCTACAAGCTGGACTACGATTTCGCGCCGACCCGGTTGCTCGGTGCGGTCGGCCGCGAGTTCGCGCTGGAATACGTGTTCACGTTCTGAGCCCGCGCCATGGATCCACCCTCGACCGGTGGATCCATGCCCCGCGGATGAACAGACCGCTGGGCCGCCGGACAGGACAGGCTGGATTTGACCTTCCCACGATGGCAAGGTTTAGCCTGTTCCTGTCCAGAAGGAACCCGGGAATCCAGTCATGAGCCTGTCGCACGCCAACACCGCCGCTTCCGTGCCTGATCCGATCAGCCTGCCCATCGAAGGCATGACCTGCGCGAGCTGCGTAGGCCGGGTCGAGGCCGCGCTGGCCAAGGTGGAGGGGGTCGGCAGCGTCTCGGTGAACCTGGCCACGGAACGTGCCGATATCCGTCCGTCGGGGCCGGTGGACCGCGCCGCCTTGATCCAGGCGGTGCACAAGGTCGGCTATGAGGTTGCGGCCACGACCGTGGAGCTGGCCGTGGAGGGCATGACCTGCGCGTCCTGCGTGGGCCGGGTCGAACGCGCACTGCTGGCCGTGCCGGGCGTGAGCGCGGCGAGCGTCAACCTGGCCACCGAGCGTGCCACTGTTCGCGGCGCAGCAGACGTGGAGGCGCTGCTGGCGGCGATCGACAGGGCGGGCTACGGCGCTCGTCTTCTCGATGGCAGCGCGCAGGCCGATGACGGCGGGGAGAAGAAGGACGCCGAGCGTGCTGAACTCAAACACGCGCTGATACTGGCCAGCGTGCTGGCCCTGCCGGTGTTCATACTGGAGATGGGATCGCATCTGATCCCGGGCATGCACCACTGGGTGATGTCGACCATCGGGTTGCAGGCCAGCTGGTATGTGCAGTTCGTGCTGACCACGCTGGTCCTGGTGATTCCCGGCCGGCGCTTCTACCAGAAGGGCATTCCGGCACTGCTGCGTTTGGCACCGGACATGAACTCGCTGGTCGCGGTGGGCACCGCGGCGGCGTTCGGCTACTCGGTGATCGCGACCTTCGCACCGCGGCTGCTGCCGCCCGGCACGGTGAACGTCTATTACGAAGCTGCGGCGGTGATCGTCGCGCTGATCCTGCTGGGCCGCTTTCTCGAGGCGCGTGCCAAGGGCCGTACGTCGGAAGCCATCAAGCGGCTGGTCAAGCTCCAGGCCAAGGTCGCCCACGTAGTACGCGACGGTCGGGTGGTCGACGTCCCGGTGGGCGAGGTGGTCAGTGGCGACCTCGTGGAAATACGTCCTGGCGAACGCGTCCCGGTGGATGGCGAGGTGGTCGAGGGGCGCAGCTTCGTCGATGAGTCGATGATCAGCGGTGAGCCGGTTCCGGTTGAAAAGGCATCGGGCGCGGCCGTGGTCGGTGGTACGGTCAACCAGCAGGGAGCACTGACCGTGCGTGCCACGGCGGTAGGTGCGCAGACCGTGCTTGCGCAGATCATCCGCCTGGTTGAACAGGCACAGGGGTCGAAACTGCCGATCCAGGCCGTGGTCGACAGGGTCACGCTGTGGTTCGTGCCTGCGGTGATGCTGGCCGCGTTGGCCACCTTCGTGGCGTGGCTGCTGCTCGGGCCGTCCCCGGCGCTTACCTTCGCCCTGGTCAATGCCGTGGCCGTGCTGATCATTGCGTGCCCCTGTGCGATGGGGCTGGCAACGCCGACCTCGATCATGGTCGGCACCGGGCGGGGCGCGGAGATGGGCGTGCTGTTCCGCAAGGGCGAGGCACTGCAGCTGCTGAAGGATGCGCGGGTGGTGGCGGTGGACAAGACGGGAACCCTGACCGAGGGCCGCCCGCGATTGACCGATCTGGAACTGAGCCACGGTTTTGCGCGAGCGGCGGTGCTGGGCGCGGTCGCAGCCGTTGAATCGCGCTCGGAGCATCCGATCGCGCGCGCGATCGTGATGGCCGCCGAGGAGGAGGGCATCTCCGTGCCGGCCCTGCAGGAGTTCGAATCGGTCACCGGCATGGGGGTGCGTGCGATCGTGCAGGGAAGCCGCATTGAAGTCGGGGCCGACCGGTTCATGCGAACGCAGGGCGTTGATATCGATGGCGTTGCCGCGCTGGTGCAGCGCCTGGGAGGTGAAGGAAAGTCGCCGCTGTACGCCGCCTTCGATGGCCGGCTGGCAGCGGTGATCGCAGTGTCCGACCCGATCAGGACGAGCACGCCGGCCGCCATCACCGCACTGCATGCGCTGGGACTGAAGGTGGCGATGATCACCGGCGACAATGCGCGCACCGCACAGGCGATCGCACGCCAGCTGGGCATCGACGAGGTCGTGGCCGAAGTGCTGCCCGAAGGCAAGGTGGAGGCGGTGCGACGCCTCAAGGCTGCGCATGGTCACGTCGCCTTCGTCGGCGACGGCATCAACGATGCGCCGGCGCTGGCGGAGGCGGATGTGGGCCTGGCCATCGGCACCGGTACCGATGTGGCGGTGGAATCGGCCGATGTAGTACTGATGTCCGGCAGTCTGCTGGGCGTGCCCAATGCAATCGCGCTGTCCAGGGCCACCCTTGGCAACATCCGGCAGAATCTGTTCTGGGCCTTCGCCTACAACACCGCGCTGATTCCGGTGGCTGCCGGCGTGCTGTATCCGTCCTTCGGCATCCTGCTGTCGCCGATATTCGCTGCCGGTGCGATGGCGCTGTCCAGCGTGTTCGTGCTGGGCAATGCACTGCGCCTGCGTCGCTTCCGGGCGCCGATGGCCGACGCCGCCAGCCACTGAAAAGGAGACTGTCTTGAACATCGGTGAGGCCGCGAAGGCATCGAGCGTTTCGGCGAAGATGATCCGCTACTACGAGCAGATCGGGCTGATTCCTGCTGCCGACCGCACGGCGTCCGGCTACCGGGCCTATTCGCACGCCGACGTGCATCGACTGCGGTTCATCCGCCGCGCGCGGGACCTGGGATTCTCGGTCGCGGAGATCACGGATCTGCTGGGACTGTGGAACGATACGTCCCGGCACAGCGCCGACGTCAAGCGCTTGGCCGAGCAGCACATCGATGATCTCGAGCAGCGCATCGACAAGATGCGGCAGATGGCCGATACGCTGAAGTCGCTGCTCAGCTGCTGTGCGGGCGACGAGCGGCCGGAGTGCCCGATCCTGCAGCGGCTGGAGGAGGGCGAGGAAGGCGCGGAGCCTGTCGCGCCGCGGCGGCGGCAGACGCGCCGTAGCTGAGCCGCGGGGCGCAGGGGCCTTCGCACCTGCGCGGCGGGAGTGCTGTGGCTCCTTCAGAAGGACGTGGGCATCGCCCGGAGCCGGGCGATCAGGCGGTGCGCGGCGGGAAGCCTGCGTCCTTCACAGCGGCGAAGATCTCCGCTTCGCTGGCCGTGGTCTGCACCTGCACGCGGCCTGTCGGCGGATCGGCGACCACGCGTGCCTGCGGATCAACGCTCTGGATCGCGCGGGTCACGCTGCGCGCGCATCCGCCGCAGGTCATGCCGTCAACATGGAAGTCCATCTGTAGCTCCTTCGGTTCCGGGGAATGCAGCCAGTGTGCACCTTCCAGCGATGGCAGGGTCAAGTGATGCCTCCGCGATGCCCATGAAAAACGGCAGCCACCTGTACCAGCGTGGCTGCCGTGGAGGAATGTCCCCGCGCCGGGCGGGGCGACTGCCTTAGAACTTCCAGGTCGCGCCGAAGTACAGCTGGCGGCCCGCGTAGGTATTGGAGATCAGGCGGGCCTTGGTGTCATTGCCCAGATGCACGCGCTGCTCGGACTTGGTGGCGTTGATCACCGACGCGGTCAGGGTCCACTCCGGGGTGAGGTTGTAGGCCACGTTGAGATCAAGCTGGTCGTACGGCTCGGTGTAGACCGTCATGCCGTTGTTCAGTCCGCCGACCACCTGGCCGCGACGGTTGTACGAGGCGCGGGCAAGGAACTTGTCGTTCTCGTAGAACACCGTCACGTTGGCCTGGTTCTTGGCGCTGCCGACCAGCGGCGACGAGCCGATGTTCTGCCCATCCAGCACGATCGAGGCCAGGTTGGTGTCGTTGTAGGTGTAGTTCGCCTGCACGCCGACGCCGAAATCGAAGGTGTACTGGCCGTACAGCTCCACGCCCTGCGACACACCGTCCTGGCCGTTGGCACGGGTCTCGTAGTCCTGCACGGTCACGGTTTCGCCACCGACCTGCATCTGCATGTCGCGCACGACAGGCACGGTGAAGTTGTCCACGTTCTTGCGGAACAGGCCCACGCCGGCCACCGCGCCCGGCTGGAAGTACCACTCCAGGCCGAGGTCGAACTGGGTGGCCTCGAAGGGTTCAAGCTGCTTGTTGCTGCCGTCGCCGGTCCAGCCCGGGGTCGGTGCACCGCCGGCCACGCGGCGGTCGTTGACGTACTCCTCGCTGTAGTAGCGCAGGCTGCCCGGAGCGCCGATCTCGGTGTAGCCGGGGCGTGCGATGACCTTCGAGGCGGCGCCGCGCAGCAGCAGGGTATCGGTGATGTCCCAGGCGATGTTGAAGCTCGGCAGGACGTCGGTGTAGGTGCGGTCCACGCCCAGCAGCTCGAAACTCTTGCTCTGTGCCAAGTTGTAGGGCAGGCGCACGAAACCGCTCTCGCAGCTGTAGTTCGGGTAGGCCGCCGCGGCCGGGTCGGAGCACGCCATCGGTGCGCCTGCGGCGTTGTCGAGGAAGTAGTCGTCGAAACGCTCGATCGAATCGGTGGACTGCGCCAGCTGCTTGGTGCGCACCACGCGCACGCCCACGTTGCCGCGCACCCGCTCGGTGCGGAAGTTGGCCTGGAAGTAGCCCGAGTAGATCTTCTCGTTGACGTTGTAGATGAAGTCGTCCTCGACACGGTTGTGCGAACCGCCGTAGGTCTTGTTCAGGTAATCGATGTAGGCCGGATAGTTGATGCCCGGGAACACGTTGGTATTGAAGCCGCCGGGGATGTTGCTGATCGGGTTGGACAGGAAGAAGCCGGGCTGGGCGATATTGGCCGTAGGGTCGCAGCCGCTCTGGTAGCGGTTGTTGTCGTAGTCCGACGGGTCTCGGCCCTGGCACACCCAGTAGGTATTGCCGGTGTTGCGGTGCACCGTGCCGTCACGATACTTGGCACCGAACTGGATCGAGTCCAGCCAGCCGGATTCGAACAGCTTGGTGACATCGGCCTGGAAATAGTTCTGCTTGATCTCGGTCTGCTTCCAGGACGAGTCGGTCGAACCGGTGTCGATCTCGGCGATGCCGGCCATGAGCTGCTGCTGCAGGTCGGGTGCGAAGGTGCCCGACGGCGTGCCGGTCAGGTCCCAGGAGGTGCTGCTGGACGATTCCCACACGCCATTGGTCTGCCGACGCGGTTTGGCTGACATGCGGAAGTTCATCGAGGGGCCGCCTTCGGACCAGGTACGGCCGCCGGTGAACGACGCCTTCCACAGCGGGCTGATATCCCAGTCGATGCTGAGGTCGGCGGTCTGCGAGAGCGCCTTTTCGCGGCTGTAGCCGCCGGTGAGCTGCGGGGTCGGAATGGTGCAGTCATCGGGGCCCCAGCCCCCCGGCTCGAGCCCGGCCGCTTCGGCCTCGGCTTCATTGCAGTAATAGGTCTTGCCGGCCAGCTTCTCGAACTGCGCGCCGGTGACGACGGTGCCGCTGGGATCGAAGTCCAGCCCGTTGAGCATGCGGCCGCCGGCCCAGTTGCCGTCACCATTGAAGCGGGCCATGCTCCACTCCGGCACCTTCAGCATGTGCTGGGCGTAGTTGCCCTCCAGCTCGAAGCGGAAGTAGTTGGCCGTCATGGTCACGTTGTCGACCGGCTTGAACTGGAAGGTCAGCTGCCCGCCCTTGCGCTCGCGCGTTTCCTCCTTCACCGCGAAATTGACCGATGTCGGCATGAAGAAGTCGGTGTAGTTGCGACCGTTCTGGTTGTTGAAGCCGGAGTTGCCCCACCAGTACTCGATGCCGTCCTGCAGCATGGGGTTGCCATGCACGTCGCGCGCATCGGTATCGGTGCCGTACCACTGATAGTTCTCGGTGGTGACTTCCATGGTGCGGCTGGTGCGTTTCTGCTGGGTCACGCCGACCAGCACGCCGAAACGCTCGTCCTTGCTGTGCCACGAGTACAGTGCGGAGGCCTGCGGATCGATGTCGTGACTGGTGTCTGACGAGGTGCCTTCAAGGGTGACGAAGCCCGAGTTGGACTCCATGTCCAGAGGGCGCCGGGTGTGCAGGATGACCGTGCCGCCGATGCCGCCTTCATCGATGCGCGCTTCCGGCGATTTGAACAGCTCGGCGCTGGACAGCATGTTGGACGGCAGAAGGGTGTAGTTGAAAGAGCGGGTCGCCTCGTCGTTGGTCTCGGAGGTGGCGACGTAGTTGCCGTTCAACTGGGTCAGCGTCAGGTCTGCAGCGAGGCCGCGCACGCTGACCGTCTTGCCTTCGCCGCCGTCGCGGGTGATGACCACGCCCGGTACGCGCTGCAGCGCGTCGGCCACGTTCTTGTCGGGGAACTTGCCGACGTCTTCGGCCGTGATTACTTCGACCACGGCGTTGGCGTCGCGCTTCTGCTCAAGGCTCTTTTCGATGGCGTAGCGGTAGCCGGTGACCTGGACGCTGTCCAGGGTGGTGGCATCGGGCGTGCCGGTGGTGGCCTGCTGCGCCGCGGCGCCCGCCGGCAGGACGGCAGCGGCCAATGCCAGCGCGATGGCCAGCGACAGTGCGTCCTGGCCATGCATGCGTTTTGAGTGACTCATTCCCATCTCTCCCTCTCTCCTGGATTGATCCGCTGACGTGTGACGTGGTGCGGATGACTTGAATCGATCTAATCTGTGGTGATGCCGGTGCGGTCGCTACGCAGTTGCAACTGCATCCTGTGTCTGTGCCGGCCCGTCCTGTCGCTGCTTCCCCAAACTCCCGGCCACCGCAACGTCGTCTTGGATCGATCTAAGCGATGGGCGGGCGTTTTTTAGCATGGGTTGCCCGTCGGCGCATGCTGCTGCGCAATATGGTATTGCCGTGGCGGGGGTGTGACGTTTTTCTGAATCTGCTGGAAACGTTTTCTCGCGCGATTCCCCGGCAGGCCGGCCAGGAGGCCGCGCGGCGGGACGTATGCTGCGGCGCAGAATGCATTGGCGCGAATCGCCATGCTCTACTTGAATCGATCTAAATTCACGGTTGCGCGGGTCTCGCGCCATTCCACGGGGAGCAGGCTGCCGGCAGGCAGCGCTCAGCGGAAGGCGTTGCAGGCTCCAGCCGTCTGCCACCGCACCATCGACCACAGGAACCCGACATGCGCCCAGTGCCGTCCGCTCCCGCTGTCCCCTCGACGCCGCGCCCGTTGACGCGATTGGCCTGGCTGCTCGCACTGGCGATGTCGCCGGTGATGCTGCAGGCCGCCCCGGCCGCACTCGAGCGCGAGGTGAACACCTTCATCGGCAGCAAGGACGATGGCAACACGTTCCCGGGCGCCTCGGCACCCTTCGGCCTGATCCAGGTCAGCCCCATCGGCAGCCACTATTCGGGGTGGCGCTACGACGACGAGAAGATCCGTGGCTTCGGCCACTCCTTCCTGTCCGGTGCCGGGTGCTGGGAGCAGGGCGGCCAGGTCTCGGTCCTGCCCGTGACCGGCAGCATCGGTCCCGGTGGCGATTTCGACACCGCCGACGCCAAGAGCTTCAACCACAAGACCTACGCCGCGTCGTACACGCATGACGGCGAAATCGGCCAGGCCGGCTACTACAAGGTGCGCCTGACCAGCTACGGTGGCATCGATGCCGAGGCGACCGCGCGCACCCGTGCCGCCGCCGAGCGCTACACCTTCAGCCAGCGAAGCGGCGATGGCCACGTGCTGGTGAATGTCGGCCAGGCGAATGAACGCCATTCGGTGATCGGCAGCGTGATCGACGTGGTCGGCGACCGCGTGGTCGAGGGCAAGCTGGTCACCAAGAGTTTCTGCGGTGGCCACCAGTACACGACGTGGTTCCGCATCGAGTTCGATCGCCCGTTCAAGGCGCATGGTACCTGGGGCGAGGCCGGTGGCCTGCCGGGGGCGCGCCACAGCATGGAAGGCGAGCAGAAGCCGAACGGTGCCTGGTTGAGCTTCGACCTGGACAAGGGGCAGTCGGTCACGGCGGTGAGCGCGATTTCGCACGTCGATGCCGAAGGCGCGCGCACCAACCTGCGCACCGAGGGCATGCAGGGCGGAGCGCTGATGGGGTTCGACCGCATGCGCGCGCTGTCGCAGCAGGCGTGGCGCGAGGAGCTGGGCCGGGTGCGCGTGCAGGGCGGCAGTGCTGATGACCGCACGGTGTTCTACAGCGCCGCCTACCACGCGCTGCTGCAGCCGCTGACCGGCAGCGATGCCGACGGCCGCTACCGCGGCTACGACGATGGCATCCATCGCGCGGATGGCTGGACCTACTACGAGTACTTCTCGCTGTGGGATACCTACCGTGCACAGAACCAATGGCTGGCGCTGACCCGCCCCGATGTGGCGCGTGACATCGGCCGCACGCTGCTGGCGATCGACGAGCAGGGGGGCTGGCTGCCACGCTGGGGTTACGCCAACTTTGAGACGAACATCATGACCGGCGATCCGGTGACCCCGTTCATGGTCGACCTGTGGCGTTTCGGTGCGTTCAAGGGCCGTGAATCGCAGGCGTGGGATGCGCTGCGCCGCAATGCGTTCGGCACCCCGCCGTTGAATTCCCGTCATGCGGGCCGGTCGGGCAATCCGACCTATCTGGACAAGGGCTACGTGGTCTACGACCGTGCGTTCCCGTCCAAGGGCATGGACGTCGATCCGCATCACGGCGGCTCGGCCACTCTGGAATATGCACTGGCCGACTGCGCGCTTTCGCAGATGGCCGATGGCCTGGGTCACGCCCGGGATGCGGCGACGCTGCGAGAGCGCGGCCGCAACTGGCGCAAGGTGTGGGACCCGCAGGTCCGCGACGCCGAGACCGGCTTCAGCGGCTTCCCGCGGCCTCGCACCGAGGATGGGCAGTGGTACACCCCGGCCGACGGGCACTACAGCCCCCGTTCCCACCACGGCTTCCATGAAGGCACCGCGTGGCAGTACCAGTGGCTGGCGCAGCAGGACATGCCGGGGCTGGTCGAGGCGATGGACGGTCGTGAGCAGGCCGGGCGCCGGCTCGATGCCTTCTTCGCGATGGATGCACTGCAGGCCGACCCGCTCAATGCCGCGCGGCGCGAATGGGTGGTCGGACCCTACAGCTACTACAACCAGTTCCGCTACAACCCGAACAACGAACCCGATCTGCACGCGCCGTGGCTCTACACCCTGATCGGCCAGCCGTGGAAGACCGCCGCGGTGGTGCGGGCCGCGCAGCAGCTGTTCACCAATGCGCCCAATGGCGTGACCGGCAACGACGATCTTGGAACGATGTCGGCGTGGTACCTGTTCAGTGCGATCGGCATGTACCCGGCAGTACCGGGCAGTGGCCAGTTCCTGCTGCATACGCCGCGCTTTGCCCGGGTCGAGGTCGACATGGGCAATGGCCGCACCCTGCGCATCAATGCCCCGGGGGCGGACGGCCGCCGCCTGCAGTACGTGCAGGGCGTGCAGGTCGATGGCCAGGCGCATGCCCCGGTCTGGCTGGACTGGGAGCGCCTGCAGCAGGGCCCGCGCCTGCACTTCGCCCTCGACGCGCAGGCGCCGACCCAGGGGTGGGGCACGGCGGTGAAGGATCTGCCGGTGTCCTGGTGCGCGGCACCTGGCAGCCAGCTGCGTTGATCGGGGCTGTGCCGTTCGCGGCGACCCAGCGAACGGCACGGCACGAGACGGCCGCGATCCATTAGGCTTGAGCCCTCAGCGGAGCCCGGGAATACGATGAACGACAACGGCAGCAGCACTTCCAGCAAACGCGCCGGCAAGGCAGTGACGGTGACCGACATCGCGCGCGCCATCGGCGTGTCGCGGGCGACCGTGTCGCTGGTGCTGCGCGGCAGCCCGCTGGTCAACGTCGATACCCGGGCCAAGGTCGAGGCCGAGCTGCGGCGCCAGCGCTATGTCTACAACCGCGCAGCAGCCAACCTGCGGCGGCGCACGTCCTCCAGCATCGCACTGGTGATCAACGACCTGTCCAATCCATTCTTCGCCGAATTCGCCTCCGGCGTCGACGAGGCGCTGGGTGGGCGTGGCTACGTGACCCTGCTGGGCAGCACCGGCGAATCGCCGGAACGCCAGCAGGCGGTGCTGTCCACGCTGATGGAACACACCCCGGCGGGGCTGATCCTGTCGCCGGCCGAAGGCAGCGATGCCACGCAGCTGCGCCAGGCACTGGGAGCCAATGCCAACGTCCTGCTGTTCAACCGTGAGCTGGACGGGGCCGATTGGGACTTCCTGACGCTGGACAACCAGCATGGGGCCTATCTGGCCACCCGCCACCTGATCGAGCGCGGCCATCGCCATATCGCCTTCTTCGGCGGCCACGCGGCGTCCAGTTCCTGCCACCAGCGCCGTGCCGGCTTCCAGCAGGCGCTGGCTGAGGCTGGACTGTCGCTGCCACCCGGCTGGATGATCGAATCGGCGCCGAACCGGCTGGAGGCGGCTGCACGCACCGACGAACTGTTCGCCGATGGCCATCGGCCGAGCGCAGCGGTCTGCTACAACGACACCGTCGCGCTGGGGCTGATGCTGGGCCTGAACTCGCGCGGCATCCGGCCGGGCGGCGATTTCGCTGTCACCGGCTTCGACGATATTTCCGAGGCTTCGGTGGCGGTGCCACCGTTGACGACGCTGACCGCCGACCCGCGCGAGCGTGGCCGGCAGGCGGCGGCACTGCTGCTGCAGCGCCTGGACGAACCGGATGCGCCGCCACGGCGCACGGTGGCTCCGGTGCAGCTGCGGATCCGCGAAAGCAGTGCCGCCCGGCCGACCTGATTTCACTGCCGTTACTCCTTCCACGCAACAACGATTCCGCGCAACGAGGCGCGTTCCGCATGCCGATCTCAGCAACGCCCCGTCCGTCGGGTTCCCCGGGCAACGCACCGGCCGTCACCAACAGCAAGGCCCTGGCCGTGGTGACCACCATCTTCTTCATGTGGGGCTTCCTGACCTGCCTCAACGACATCCTGATTCCACACCTGAAGGCGGTGTTCGAGCTGAACTACGCGCGGGCGATGCTGGTGCAGTTCACCTTCTTCGGTACGTACTTCCTGATGTCGCTGCCCGCTGGCCGCCTGGTCGCGGCTCTCGGCTACAAGAAGGGCATCGTGGCCGGCCTGCTGATTGCAGGTGTGGGTGCGCTGGGCTTCTGGCCGGCGGCCGAACTGCGGATCTACGGCGCCTTCCTGGGTGCATTGTTCGTGCTCGCTACCGGCATCACCGTGCTGCAGGTGGCGGCCAATCCCTATGTGGCGCTGCTGGGCCCGGAGCAGACCAGCTCCAGCCGGCTGACCCTGGCGCAGGCGTTGAACTCGCTGGGTACGGCAATCGCGCCGATCTTCGGCGGCATGCTGATTCTCTCCAATACGGTCAAGAGCGCCGATGAAATGGCGGCGATGCCGGCCGCCGAACAGCTGGCCTATCGTGCTGCCGAGGCGCAGGCCGTGCAGGGCCCGTATGTGGGCCTCGCGGTGGCGCTGGTGCTGCTGGCGTTGTTCGTGTTCCTGTTCCGCCTGCCGGCGCTGAGCGATGCGACCGAACAGGCCGACCAGGGGCATCACCACAGCTATCTGGATGCGCTGCGCCAGCGTCATCTGCTGCTGGGCGTGCTTGGCATCTTCTTCTATGTCGGTGCGGAAGTGTCGATCGGCAGCTTCCTGGTGAACTACCTGTCGATGCCCGACATCGGCGGATTCAGCGAGCAGGAGGCCACACACTACGTTTCCGCCTACTGGACGATGGCGATGGTCGGCCGCTTTGCCGGCTCGGCGCTGCTGGCTCGCTTCTCGCCGAGCCGCCTGCTGGCGATCTTCGCACTGGTCAACGTCGGACTGCTGGCGCTGACCATGGCCAGCGCCGGCAGTGTCGCGCTGTACTCGGTGGTGGCGATCGGCCTGTTCAACTCGATCATGTTCCCCACCATCTTCGCGCTCAGCATCGAGCGCCTGGGGCCGCTGACCAACAAGGGCTCGAGCCTGCTGATCATGGCCATCGTCGGCGGCGCCGTGGTGCCGTACCTGCAGGGCGTGCTGGCCGACCACATCGGGGTGCAGGCCAGCTTCATCCTGCCGCTGCTGTGCTACGTCTACATCATTTTCTACGGACTGGTCGGCGCACGTACGCCGGCCTCCGCAACGCAGGGAGGCTGAGTCCGGAATGGGTGCGATTGTCTGCTTCGGCGAAATTTTGATCGATCTACTGGCGCAGCCGCCGGCCAATGCGGACACGCCGCGCGCGTTCCTGCAATACGCCGGCGGGGCACCGGCCAACGTCGCGGTGGCTGCCGCGCGGCTGGGCGCGAAGACCCAGTTCGTCGGCATGCTGGGCCGCGACATGTTCGGCGACTTCCTGGCCGAAAGCCTGGCCGAGCACGGTGTCGGTACCGATTACATCGTCCGCACCGATGCCGCCAAGACCGCGCTGGCGTTCGTCGCTCTCGATGCAGAGGGGGAGCGCAGCTTCAGCTTCTACCGTCCGCCGGCGGCCGATCTGCTGTTCCGCGACAGTGATTTCCAGGCCGCCTGCTTCGACAGTGCGCAGTGCTTCCACGTCTGCTCCAACAGCCTGACCGAGGCGGCCATCGCGGACGCAACCTTCGCGGGCATGGAGCGCGCGCGCGCTGCCGGGGCTGTGGTCAGTCTCGACCTCAACCTGCGGCCGGCGCTGTGGCCGGCCGATGTCGATCCGTCGCCGCGCCTGTGGCAGGCGCTCGAACGCGCGGACCTGGTCAAGCTGTCGCGCGAAGAACTGGACTACCTGGCGGCGCCCCTGGGCGACGGCGGCGAGGACGCGGTGCTGCAGCGGCTGCTGGCGGCGCAGGCTCGCTGGGTGATCGTGACCGATGGTGCGGCCACGCTGCGCTGGTACACCCGCCAAGCGCAGGGCACGGTGACCAGCTTCCAGGTCGCCGCTGTCGATACCACCGCAGCCGGTGATGCCTTCGTGGGAGGCGTGCTGGTGGGACTGCTGGAGCGGGGTGGCGCAGGCGCGGGATTCAGCGCGTTCTGCCGGGACCCGCAGGCCATCGACGCCACGCTGCGCTTCGGTGCCGCGGTCGGCGCGCTGGCCGTTACCCGCAAGGGCGCGTTCGCCGCGATGCCCTCGCTCGACGAAGTGCAGCAGCTGCTGCAGGCACAGGACATTACCGCATGAGCACCTCGCCCGACTTCCGTTCGCCCGCGTTCCTGCGCGCGCATATCGCCGATACCCTGGCGTTCTATCATCCGCGCTGCATCGATCCGGCCGGTGGTTTCTTCCATTATTTCCGTGACGACGGCAGCGTCTACGATGCCAGCCATCGCCATCTGGTAAGCAGCACCCGTTTCGTCTTCAACTACGCGATGGCCTATCGCGAGTTCGGCAAGGCCGAGTACCGCGAGGCCGTCGAGCATGGCGTGC
This sequence comes from Stenotrophomonas sp. TWI169, assembly GCF_039674705.1. NCBI lineage: Bacteria > Pseudomonadati > Pseudomonadota > Gammaproteobacteria > Lysobacterales > Lysobacteraceae > Stenotrophomonas > Stenotrophomonas sp. TWI169. The sequence continues at coordinate 107,398 of NZ_JBDJOB010000013.1, forward strand.
GCTATCTGCGTGAGGTGCACCGCAATCCGGCCACCGGTGGCTATGCCTGGACCCTGCGCGATGGCCAGGTCGAGGACGACATGAATCACTGCTACGGCGTGGCGTTCGTCCTGCTGGCCTACAGCTGCGCGTTGAAGGCCGGCATCGAGCAGGCCCGCGCGTGGATGGATGAGACCTGGCAGCTGCTGGAGGCGCGCTTCTGGGAGCCGCAGCACGGTCTGTACCGGGACGAGGCGGACGGCCAGTGGAACTTCACCGGTTACCGTGGACAGAACGCCAACATGCACATGTGCGAGGCCATGCTGGCTGCGTTCGAGGCCAGTGGCGAACAGCGCTATGTGGAACGTGCCCTGCAGCTGGCCGACACCATGACCCGTCGACAGGCAGCCAAGGCCGGTGGCCTGGTATGGGAGCACTACGATTCCAACTGGGAGATCGACTGGAACTACAACCTGGACGACCCCAAGCATCTGTTCCGTCCCTGGGGCTTCCAGCCGGGCCACCAGACGGAGTGGGCCAAACTGCTGCTGATCCTGGATCGGCACGTGCAGGCCGACTGGCTGGTGCCGACGGCGCGTCATCTGTTCGACGTGGCCGTGGAGCGCAGCTGGGACGAGGCCCGTGGTGGCCTGTACTACGGTTTCGCGCCGGAGTCACGGCGGCAGCCGGGCATGGACGGCGCGCCGATCGGCGGCGACAGCTTCGTCTGCGACGACGACAAGTACTTCTGGGTACAGGCCGAAACCCTGGCAACCGCTGCGCTGATGGCTGCGCGCACCGGTGATGACCGCTACTGGCAGTGGTACGACCGCATCTGGGCCTATTCCTGGGAGCACTTCGTCGATCACCGCTACGGCGCCTGGTTCCGCATCCTCGATGCAGACAACCGCAAGTACAGCGATGAAAAGAGCCCCGCAGGCAAGGTGGATTACCACACCATGGGTGCCTGCTACGAAGTGCTGAACGTCGTGCGTTGAGCATGACCGGCAGCGCCGGGCCATGCCCGGCGAAGCATGATCGGTAGCGCCGGGCCATGCCCGGCGGACACAACAGGAGTCCCGCCCGTGCATCGCCCTTTCCGTGCCGTTTGCCCATTCGCCTCTCTGGCCCTGTTGTGGATTGCCACTCTCGTATTCCCGGCAGCGGCCGCTCCGTTACAGGCAAGCTGGGAGTTCCGCATGCTGCCGGGCGACGCGCAGGGCGCGGCGCATCCCGGCCTGCAGCAATGGCGCAGCGCGCAGGTGCCGGGCAGCATCCACACCGACCTGCTGGCGCATGAACTGATCCGTGATCCTTACGTCGGCGCCGCCGAGGCCGAGCTGCAGTGGATCGGCCTGGCGGCATGGGAATACCGTGCACGCTTTGATGTGGACGCCGCGACCCTGGCCAGGCCGAACGCGGAACTGCGCTTTGACGGTCTGGATACGTACGCGGAAGTCACCCTCAACGGCAGGCCGCTGCTGCGCGCCGACAACGCTCACCGCAGCTGGCGCGTGCGCGTGGACGGCCGCCTGAAGGCGACGGGCAACACGCTGCAGATCGTGTTCCGTTCGCCGATCCGCACGCTGCTGCCCGCTGTCCAGGCGATGCCGAACAGGATTGCTGGCAATTATCCTTCGCCCTACGGTGACGAGCCGAAGGATGCGATGGTCGGTAATTTCGCGCGCAAGCCGGCCTACCATTTCGGCTGGGACTGGGGTCCGCGCTATGTCACCGCCGGGGTCTGGCGTGGCATCGACCTGGATTCCTGGGGGGAGCGCCGCCTCGGCGATGTGGCCGTACGCACCGAGATGCTGGACGCGCAGCAGGCGAAGCTTGCGGTCGTGCTGCAGGTGGAACAGGACGCTGCCGCGGGTACCGCGGCCGTCGATGTGGAGGTGTTCGATCCGGAGATGCGCAGTGTCGCGCGGGTGCAGCGGCAGGTTGCAGTGGCCCCGGGAGCGAATACGGTGGAGCTGCCGGTGGCGCTTGCCCAGCCGCGCCGCTGGTGGCCGGTCGGCTACGGGGCACAGGATCGCTACGTGGTGGCGGTCCGCCTGGACGGCGGCGATAGCGAGTCGCTCGCGCGCGAGCAGCGCATCGGCCTGCGCACGGTCGAACTGCGCCGCGACAAGGACGCTGACGGCGGCCAGGGCTTCGCATTCGTGATCAACGGCGTGCCGGTCTTCGCCAAGGGCGCGAACGTGATTCCCTTCGACGCGTTCCCGGCCCATGTGGATTCCGCGCGCATGCGCCAGGTGCTGACCGCCGCGCGCGACGCCAACATGAACATGCTGCGCAACTGGGGCGGCGGCTACTACGAAGACGATGTGTTCTTCGATATTGCCGATGAACTGGGCCTGCTGGTCTGGCAGGACTTCATGTTCGGCGGCGGCATGCAGCCCGGTTACGACCCGGCATTCCGCGCCAGCGTGGTTGCCGAGGCACGCGACAACGTGCGCCGCCTGCGCCATCACCCGAGCATCGTGTTGTGGTGTGGCAACAACGAAGAGGAAACCGCGTGGAAGGACTGGGGCCATGGCCGCGACCTGAAGGCCGCGGATCCGGCCTTTGCAGCAAAGGTCTGGCAGGGCTATGTGGACCTGTTCGGCAATGACCTGCGTGCGGTGGTCCGTGAAGAAGGGCTGGGGGTGCCGTACTGGTCCAGTTCGCCCAGCAACGACCTCGACGAGAAGGCCAACGACTCCACCCGTGGCGACAAGCACTACTGGCAGGTGTGGGGCAATCCGGCGCTGCCGGTGCAGGCCTATCTGCGCGAGATGCCGCGCTTCATGTCCGAGTACGGCCTGCAGGCGTGGCCGGCCGTGGCTACGGTGGACCAGATCGCAACCCGCGCCGAGCAGCGGATCGACAGCCCGGTGATTCGCGCGCACCAGAAATTCATGGCGGGCGAGGGCAACAGCCGTCTGCTGCACTATATCGAGCGGGGTTACGGTACGCCGAAGGATTTCGGGGACTTCGTGTATCTCAGCCAGGTGATGCAGGCCGATGGCATCGCTCTGGCAGCGCTGCACCATCGCGCCTCACGCCCCTACACGATGGGCTCGCTCTACTGGCAGCTCAATGACGTATGGCCGGGTGCGTCCTGGTCGAGTGTGGACTACTTCGGGCGCTGGAAGGCGCTGCACTACCAGGCGCGGCGCTTCTTCGCTCCCGTTGCCGTGGCGGCGCTGCGTGACGAGGGCACGACACGCGTGCGTCTGCTCAACGATGGCGACGCCGGCGAGGCGCGCTGGCGGCTGCGGGTGATGGATGTCGACGGCAAAGTGCTACGTCGTCGCGAACAGGCGGTGACCCTGGCGGCTGCGGGCGTGACGGCGGTCGGCGATTTCAGTGATGCCGAACTGCTGGCGGGTGCCGATCCGAAGCGCACGATTGCCGTGTTCGAGGTGCTGCAGGGAGGGAAGACGACTGCACGTCAGGTCGTGGGATTCGTCGAGGCCAAGGATCAGGTGCTGCCCCCCCAGGCGCTCAGGGCCACGCTGGACATCGAGGGGGACCACTACCGGCTGCGGCTGCAGAGCAGCGCATTCGTGCGCGCGGCATGGGTGGACTTCGGTGCCCTGGAGGTGCAACTGGAGGACAACCTGCTCGATCTGCTGCCGGGCGAGAGCCGCGACATCAGCGTGCGCGGCCCGGTGGATCTGGCCACGCTGCGCGAGGCGCTGGAGGTGCGCAGCCACACCGATGGTGGAGGCTGCCCCGTCGGCGGTACCTGGCCTGGGCCGGTGCCAACCCGGGTTGGCAGCGACCAGAAAGGGATCGTGTTACAGCTGGATCTGCTGGAAGTTCTCGACCCGCTCGTGACCGTGGGCGGCGTCGCCGACGCGCGGCATCGGATAGTCGTCCAGACGGTCCAGCAGGCGGGTCTGCAGACCCGCCTCGCGCGCGGCATCAAGCTCTTCCACCACGTCGGACAGGAACAGGATCTCGCCTGCCGGCACGCCGATGGACTGGACGATGCGGCGGTAACTGTCGGCCTCACGCTTGCCGCCGATCTCGGTATCGAACCAGCCTGACACCAGCGGGCTGAGATCGCCCGCGTCGCTGAAACCGAAAAACAGCTTCTGCGCCGGCACCGAACCGGAGGAGTAGACGTACAGCGGCAGGCCCGAGGCATGCCATCCCTTCAGCACCGGCGCCACTTCCGGATAGAAGTGCGCGGTGTAGTCGCCACGGCGATAGCCGGCGTCCCAGATCAGGCCCTGCAGCGCCTTCAGCGCCGTGTGCTTGCGGTCCTGGTCGATCCAGCCCTGCAGGGTCTCGGCGACCAGGCTGTCCTGGCAGGCGCCGCCGATTTCGCTGGCCACCGTGTCCAGCCAGCGGCGCACGTCCGGTCGCTGGCCATGCTCGGCCACGAAGCCGGGCAGGGCCTGGCGCGCATAGGGGAACAGCACGTTCTTGACGAACGAGATGCTGCTGGTGGTGCCTTCGATGTCGGTCAGGATGACGCGGGGCTGCATGGATCAGGATGCCTGGGTCGGAACGTAACGGGGGAACTTCTGCGCGATGTCGGTGCCGGTGAAGTGGCCGACCCAGCCATCCGGCTCGGTGAAGAAGCGGATGGCCACGAAACTCGGCTCCTCGCCCATGTCGAACCAGTGCGTGGTGCCATCGGGCACGGCGATCAGGTCGTCCTTCACGCATTCGATCTCGTAGACCTTGTCACCCACGTGCAGGGTGAACAGCCCCGAGCCGGCAACGAAGAAGCGCACTTCGTCTTCCTTGTGGAAGTGCTCGTCGAGGAACTTCCTGCGCAGCTCGGCGCGGTTGGGATTGTCCGGCGCGATCGACGCCACATCCACGCTCTTGAAGCCGCGTTCGGCGACCAGGCGATCGATGTCGGCGCGGTAAGCGGCGAACACCTCGTCCTGGCTGGCGCCCGGCGCGACCGGTGCGGTGGCCTGCCAGCGCTCGAAGGTCACGCCGATCTTCTGCAGCTCGGCAGCGATGATGGCGCCGTCCTGGCTGTCCAGCAGCGGGGATTCGGGGCGGGTGTCGTCGTAGATGCGCAGTCGGCTCATGGCGGCAGCTTGAACGTCTCGGGGGGAGGACAGGGTAGCAGGGTGGCGGGCGGGCGCAGATTGCGGTTTGGAATCTGCTAGCCACGCAGCCTGCGCAGTTCCAGTTCGCAGTGCAGCAGGAACTCGAATGCCTCAAGGTGGCGGCGCGCTTCGGCCATGTCGCGGCCCCAGGCGTACAGGCCGTGGCCATCGATCAGGTAGCCCCACAGCGTCTGGCGGTCCAGCAGATCCTCGACCTGGGCCGACAGCACGTTCATGTCCTGGGTGTTGGCGAACACCGGAACGTCGATGGCCATCTCGTGCGTGCTGTTGCCGGCAAAGGCTTTCAGCAGCTCATAGCCTTCCAGGCGGATGTGCCCCTGCGGTGCATACAGGCGCGAGGCGACGGTCTGCACCGGCGAATGCGTATGCAGGACGCAGCCGACTTCCGGGAAACGCCGGTACAGCTGCGTGTGCAGCAGCGTCTCGGCGGACGGGCGCAGGGGACGGCCGACGGCCTGGCCATCGAAGTCGACGACCATGATGTCGTCCTCGATCAGCCGCCCCTTGTCCTTGCCGGAGACGGTGATTGCCGCATGGCGGTCGTCGAGCCGATGGGAGAAGTTGCTGCTGGTGGCCGGGGTCCAGCCGGCCTGGGCCAGTTCGCGGACGTTGTCGATCAGCAGCTGGGCGAGCTCGCTCAGGCGCGCGGTGTCGTAGGGGAGGGGGGCGGCGTTCATGCGGGCGATTTTACTGGATTCGGCCAACGGCTGAGCCCCTCGTGGCTGTCTCGCCGGGCGGGATTTCTTGCTTTGGCCGGGCGGGTGGGCTGTGCAGAGGACGCCAAACCCATCCTTGGGGGCTTGGCCGCGGCATCCCTGCCGCGGACATCCCTGCACAGCCCACCCGCCCGGCCACGGACAGGTTCCGTGCGCGTCAGCCACGGAGTGAAGAAGGAAAAGCGAAAAGCGGGTCGCTTCGCTGCGCTTGCTCGGAGCGGAGCATGGCTCCGCTCTACAGAGGATTCATCGACCTACGAAAATTCATTCCCTGGACGAATTCATCCACGCAAGACGTGGACCAACCAGACGCGCCAGGAGACTGTCGGAGGTGGGGTGGGGTGGGGGGGCGGGGGGGGGCCCGGCCAGGGTGGCCCGCGCCACCCGCCCCC